>REDV01000040.1 GCA_007695365.1 Cryomorphaceae bacterium
GAGCGCAACGGATCACAGATGAAATAATTTCTTTGCAGGGTCAGATGGATAATTTTAGGGCGCAACGCATTGCACGAACTGAGGTAATGAGGGCCAGCAATGAGGGAGCAATGGAGGGTGTTCAGGATTTGGGTATAGCTCTGAAAAAAGTATGGCTGAGTACAACCGATGCACGTACACGAACTCTGGCCGATGGAGAATTTGACCATGCAATGATGGACAATGTATCAGTTGATTACAATGATAAATTCAATGTAAACGGTGATTTAATAGATTTCCCCGGAGACCCTGATGGCGACCCGGCTAACACAATAAACTGCCGCTGTGCAGTTGCTTTTGAACCTAAAGAATCGACACTAATATGAAAACAATAGAATACAAAAGCATATCCGGCAAAGTCAAAGACATTGACGAAGAAAAAAGAATCGTAACGGGCTATTTCACCAGCACCGGAACATTAGATTCTGATGGCGATATATTTGCTGATGGAGCCTTTCGCAAAACAATAAAAGAACGCGGGCCATCCGGGAAAAATCAGATTTGGCATTTGTGGCAACATGACACGCTCTCACCGATCAACAAACCGTACAAACTGGAGGAAACAAAGGAGGGCGTGTACTTTGAGACAATGTTTCCTCAGAATGCAATCGCTGACCTGGCCCTATCCCTGTACAAAGCCGGGGCAAACCCTGAACACTCAGTCGGGTTTGAAGTCTTGGCCGAAACACAGGATAAAAAGGCGCGTGTGATTACACAGAGCCGCATGTGGGAGGGTTCGACTGTGCTATGGGGTGCTAATGAAAACACACCGTTTACCGGCCTGAAAAGTGCCGAAAAAGCTAAGGAGCGAATCGATATGTTTGAAAAGTTATTGAAAAACGCTACCTTTAGCAAAGACGAAATATATGAATTACTCTACCGTGAAATAGAACAACTGAAGGCCATTATCATCGAACCGGCGCAAGACCATTCGACCGATCAAAAGCCAAAAAGGAGTTCACTACCTAAAATAAGTATTAACATTTAATCAAAAAAATACAATGAAATACAAAGTATTGAAAGTTGAAGAAGGCGCGGAACTTGACGAAAGCCAAATTGCCGTGCTGAAGGCAATCGATGAGGTGATGCACTCGCAGACCCAAACGGTAAAAGCCGACAAGAAAGAACTGGAAGAAAAACAAAGCGCGCTCCAGTCACAACTTGAAAAAATGGCGCAATCTCAGAACTTCGAGGTGATTCAGAAGCAGTTGAATGAACTGTTTAACCGCGTTTCCCCGCTTAATGCGAAGCCGGTAAATGAAAAGCAGGCTTCTAAAAAGGAACGTGAACTTAATAATAAGTGGGTAAAATCGCTTGTTAAAAAGGACATTGAGGGAATGAAAAAGCTGGAAATGGAATTGAAAGAATCCTCTTTTGAGCCTTTCATGCACACCGGAACACAGGTTCATCATGACAACTACCTGGAACAGGGTTCTTACCTCATCCCCGAATTGTTCTTAGCTGAAGTGCAACGCTTCGTATTCGAGGCCGGAATTGCAAGGCGCGAAATGCGTTATTTGCCTTTCGGCGGCCCCGGTAACGAGCGCAGGATTCCTGTACTTACTCAATCAGTTGTTGTTGAATGGGTAGAAGAAGCCGGACGCAAGCCGTTGAGCAAGCCTTACATTGGTCAGGTAATTCAGAGGCTGAAGAAACTGGCCGTGATCGTTCCTTTCACCGATGAGATTCTTGACGACAGCGCAATCGACCTGATGGGCCTTGTAGCACAGTTGATCGGCGAAGCAATCGCAATCGAGGAAGACCGCGTATTTTTTCAAGGTTCAATCCTTGCCGGCGACCCGTTCGATGGTATCCTGAACAGCCTGGGAGTTGGAACGTTTCAACTCGGAGTTGGCGACTTGGTTGCTGACCTTACCGCTGATGATCTTGAGCAGGTAATCTACGAAATACCTACCCCGGCCAGAGCAGGTGCAAAATGGTACATGCACCCGACTGTTTTCTCTGTACTTCGCAGGATCAGGGTTGATGTTTTGGCTGGAGGAGATAATCTTGGTCAGTACTTAATCCAAATGCCGACCGGAGCCGCACCAGCGACAATGTGGAATTATCCTATTGTGCTGACTGATGAGCTGCCAGCTGCTTCTGAAATTGCAGCCGGCGAGCCTTTCATGTTCTTCGCCAACCTTTCCCGCACTTCAGTTTATGGAGACAAGGGCGGTTTGGCATTGAAGATGCTTGATCAGGCTTCATTGACCGACGCCGAAGGCAATACCGTAAACTTAGCGCAAAATGATATGACCGCAATCAGAGCGGTTAAGCGTGTGGGTTATGTGAATACATTGCCGCAAGGTATTTGTGTAGTATCAACTGGAAACGCAACCTAAACCAAACTTACAGGGGGTGAGATTCCCCCTGTATTTTTTCTTATGATAACTGTAGCGCTGCCAACTTGGAATAATAAAGAAATCATCTTTCTCACAATGGAAGGACTGATACGACAGAAGCAATCACCCGAATGGGAACTGATTGTACTGGAGTGTATTTCTTTCAATGAGGTAGGGGGTGACTATTTTAAGAACTATTGGCCGAAGCTGAAAAAAGCCGGGTGTGTTCGATTGAAATACATTTACAGCAAAACGCGATTACCGCTAAACCAAAAATGGCTACAATTAGCGAAAGCAGCCGACCAGAAAAGTGTGACGTTTTGCCTTCAGGCTTCAGACGACTACCCACACGCGGAGCGCAATCAGAAAGCACATGAGGCTATTATGGCCGGAGCTGATTGGTACGATTGCAGGTCTTATTACCAGTATCATATCGGACTTGACAAGATGATATATTATAACAATGGACAGACCGGAGAACAGGACGTTAAAGAATGGAAGACCGGGTTTAACATTGCTTTGCGTACAGAAAAAATACGCAACATTCAATCTAAAAAGTACGTTCGCAGCGGCGTTGATTTTTGGCTGCTTACTCAAATGGGTGAGGTAAAACGCTATGTTGATCAGAATGATTACACGGGCCTAAGCACAACCGGAATGAACACAATCAGTACAAAGCGTTATGATTACTTCATGAATCCGCGTTACCCGTTCTACGAAACGGACAAAACGCCTGATGACATGAAAGTGCCGAAAGCAGTACTAAAAAAACTGTACGAACTTAAACCGCTTGCAGTCATTGATAAGGTAAAAATTGACAATGAATTGATATTAGTTGAATTTACCAAGTCTATAAACGGTCGTTTACCCGGACACAGGACAATGATCCCCAGGCACTCACTACCCTATTTTCAAATCAGGGATGCAATCAAAATAATTTATCACGATAACAAACAGGAGGAATACGAACTATGTACATAAAATTAGATATTAGCTGGCAAGGTAGAAAAGCCGGAGACACGATAAAAGTGGATGATAAGCACTACCCGTTTATCATTCAGAACAAAATCGGCACGAAGGTAAAACAGCCTGACTACGAAACTAAAGAAGAAAAGAAAGCACCAACACGCTCACGTAAAAAGAAAGCAGATGCAACGGACAACAACGAAAATAACTGAATACCTGAGCGGCGAACCTGTGCAGTTGCACGAGGCTAAGGCTTACATAAGGGTATTTCACAACAATGATGACAATTACATCTCATCGACATTGATACCTGCCGCGCGGTCTTACTTGGAGCAGTTGACAGGCGTTTCAGTGATGGAAAAGCGGATACTGGTCAGCGTCAAAACGGCACGAACTGAGTTCATGCTCCCCCAATGGCCGGTTAAGCAGATAGAAACAGTTTCACCGGATACATTGACTGAAGCAGACGGGTATTTGGATAACACCGCGGGTACTGATATTGAAATAGAATATATTACGGAAGCGTATATTTTGCCGCAAATAAAACAGGCAATTCTTAATCTGATTGGTCACTGGTACATTACGCGCGATATGTCAGAAGTTCCGGACTCAGTTTACATAATGGTTCAACAAATAAAGCGCTCAACATGGTTCGCATAGACCCCGGCAAGTTCAATGTATTTTTCACCCTGCAAACGTTATCGGTCGATGATGATGGCGCGGGCGGAACGAATGAGCCTGTTTGGTCTGATGTTGCGCACTTTTGGGGCGAATTGTCACAGAGCGGGTCAGGACGTGGTATCAGAGACACGCAATTTGTTTTTGACTATTCGTATCAGGTAAAAACGCATTACATGAGCGAACTGGAGCAACTTACAGAACGTGCCCGGCTTGTGACTAATCATGGATGGGTGCTGTACATAGACAATATTGAAAACATAGACACTAAGAATTTTTTCGCAGTCATTAAATGTTCAAAGGAAAAGTAAATGGCTAAACAGCAAGGCATATCGATAAACGTTGTCAAATCTTCATTACGCAATACCGTAAAGAATATTTCTGACAATGATAAACGTATGCAAGAGGCTATTAGTAAAGTGATTGCTGAGGTCGGAGTAAATATACAACGCGATGCAAAACGCAATGCACCCGTTGACTTCGGTTTTCTTAGGGCTTCGATATACTTGGATTTCAAAGGACAGGGCAGGCAGGATAAAAGCGGAATACGCGGCGGGCATAGGCAGTTAACGATACCATTGCCGCGTATCGAAAGCCGTAAAGATGGATTAGACGCGATCATTGGGAGTGATTTAGATTACTCATTGAAGATGGAGCGCCGCGATAGGTTTCTTCAGAGTGCATACAGAACATGGGCCCCAAAAATAAAACCATCGATTGAAAAAGAAATAAATAAAATATTAAGGAAGCACCAATGAAAGAAGTTACAACAGAAGTACGCAAACACTTTCTTGCAATGATTACACCGCTGGAAGTAAACGGTCAGGAAGTCACTGTGAGCAACATTCTTTCATCATCGCTTAATTTTCCGTTCGTGATTGTCAGCACCAGCGCAACGGGTGACGGAACGAAATGCAGCCGTGATTGGCTTGTTACGACCACCATCGACATTGTTGTGAAAACATCCGGTGATTGGGGTGGCGACAAGCTAACTGAAGACATTGCAAACGAAATATACGAAAAGATTGACAGTAACCGCCCATCTTATGGCATTACTGATAATTTCACGATCACAACACAAACGGTGGAGGCCGCCGATCCTTTCCTTGAGCAGTACAATAACGGTAGAGTACTAAGGAAAACGATCACAATTCAAAATTATGTATCAATTCTAAACTAATAATACAATGGGAAAAATTAATGGCAGTGCCCTGCTTATGTCAATAAACGTAGCAGCTCCCGGCGATCCTGTGGACTATAAAGTTGTTTGCGGTGCAACATCGCACTCAATTAGCTTTGCAACGGATTTGCCTGATGCAACGTCAAAATGCAATGACGGGCACGAAGATTTTATTGCAGGATTGAAAAATACGTCTGTAACGGTTGACGCGATGGAAGCACCAATGGACGACATATCGTTTGCTGATGTATTCGACCTGTGGACAAACAGAACTGAGGTTCTTATTCAATGCTACCTAAGCCCTGAAGCAGCTACTTTTCTTTCGGGTGTTGCGGTAATTGAATCGCTTGATCAAACTGCGGATATGGAGCAACCAGTAACGTGGTCAGCTACATTCAGGGTGAAGGCTCCAGGGTTGGTCGTAAATCCGACCACATAAGATGGAGTTCAAATTAAATAGAGGCTTTTTCAGGCGCAAGGTTAAATTTAGGTTTGACCTTGCAGCCCTGAAAGCTGCTACCGTTGCGGCACGGCTTGACTTAGGCGAATTTTACACCAGCGACAAACTGACCGATGATGACCGCTTGTTTTTTCATGCTTATGGCGCTTGGCTATACAATAGGCCAGTAAATCTTATCAATCTGGACAAGTTCTCTAAGCTATGGGGTAAGCTCAATATTAAACAGATGAATCAAATCAAATCATTCAGGGCGCAATCTGAAATAGTATCAGAACATTATATGAAAGCACTGAAGCAAGCCGCAACGGAGGAAAAAAAAAAGCCCTGACGTGGGCGGGGTTGCATGATGTGATTCTTGGTGACTTGCAAATGCCGATACAGGATGCAATGAAATTAACGCTCAATGAGATTGTAATTATGCAGCTTGGTCAGATACGCAAAAGAGAAGAAAGATTACATTCAACTCGGTTGCTGATGTGGGAAATACGTACTAAGCACCTGAAGCCGGGAAAAACAATTACACCGGATGATATTTTCAAACTTTCAGGGGATGCAGAAAAAAAGCCGGAGCGAATGACAAAAGAAAAATTCTTACAGCTAATCAAAAAAACGCAAAACTGATGGCGAAGCAAACAACAAAGGTAAAAGTCGAAGCAGACAACAGGAGCCTTAAACGAGGTCTTAAAGACTCCGAAAGGGATGTGCAGGGCTTCGGGTCAAAAGTTGAAGGGCTGGCCAAAAAGCTAAAGATGCTTGCCGGAGCCGCCGCTATTGGAGCGGTTGTGAAAGGGCTTGTTGATATGGCTAAACAGGTAGGAAAAACAGCCGACCGGTTATTAGACCTGGAGCAAATCACCGGGATAAGCACGGATAGATTGCAGGAATATGAACATGTTGCAAGGGTCGCGGGGGTGAACAGCGAGGCAATGGCAAACGCGGTGATGGGATTGACCCAGCGTTTGGCCAGGGGTGCAGAGATGAGCGCAGGTCTAAGGATGGGTATAGAAGCGCTTAATATTTCGGTGCATGACAGTAGCGGAAATCTACGCGATTTGGGCATAGTCACAGAGGAGGCGATTGTTGCGCTTTCTGAAATGCAGGACATTACGCAACGAAACGTCATTGGGGCACAGCTATTTTCAGGGGCTTGGAAAGACTTAGCGCCGATTCTTGCACTTGGTAAAGATGGAATCGAAGCGGCAAAGAATGAAGCGCGGGAATTAGGATTAGTGATGAGCAAGGAGTCACTGGAAGCGGCCAACGCTTTCCGAGTTGAAATGGAAACGCTTAACGCGCAATGGTCTGTGATGAAAAACAATATAGGGCTTGCCGTCATACCTGCATTGTCAGCACTGATACAATATATCAATTCATTACGGCGCGGGTATAGTGACTTTCTTGAACTGATAGGCACAAGACCGCCTAAGATTGATTTTGACTCTGTTCAGATTGAGCGCGATGTAAAAGATACGGTTGATGCAATAATAGAACAATTTGCAGGAGCTGGGGAGCGTTCCGGTGAGGACTTCATAAAGGAATACCAGCGAATTATTGACAATGAAGGTAAGAAAATCAGAATGCCCGTTCCTGAAAGGGGTGCTTTCCCCTCCGGTCGTGATGGGTCGAGAATGTTTGCTCTTGCCGTTGCTGAAGCAGAAAGGTATAATTCTGTAATTGAACAGACAATAGCTTACGCACATCAACAAATCGCATCAATACAACAGCAAGCGGATGAACTTGAAAAGGTAAATGAAGAAAATCAAACATTGTTGCAAACAGAACAGCAGCGCCGCGATTCATTGGGTGATATTGGCCGGTTGCAGGAGGACTTAGCAAAAGCAGAGGCGGCTTTCATCGCAGCCAATACTGACGCGGAAAGGGAGCGCTTCACACGCCGGATTGCACAACTGAAAACAGAAATAGAACTTATTAAAGAGCGTGCATCATTAGAAGCACAGGGCGGGCGCGAAGCAGACAGGAGAGGCTTGACCGGAATAAGCCCGATTGCACCGATGGGGATTGCAACAGATACAGCACATCAAGAATGGTTAGATCAGCAAGCGGAAAAAACAATAGCGCTTAAAAAATTGACCGAACAGGCACAATCTACAGGACAGGCGCTGTTAAACATGGAAGGATTCGCGGTCGATGCTGCCTATAACGCGGGTGTGGCAATGGGCAACATGGCGGCTGAGGGAGGTAAGGCGACACAGCAAATCATTAAACAGATGATGGCGCAAACCATCGCGGCTTTGATCAGGCATATAATGACACAAGTTCCTTTCCCGGCTAACTTAGCACTTGCAGCCGGGGCCGGCGTGATGGCTTCCGGGTTGTTTTCGCAGATACCCGCTTATGAGAAAGGCACGAACTTTCACGGCGGCGGTCTGGCGCTGGTCGGTGAAGCAGGGCCGGAAATCGTGAACTTGCCGCGTGGATCTCAGGTACACACGAATAGGGAAAGTATGGGAATGATGGGGGCCGGCGGAAGGGTTGAGTTTGAAATAAAAGGTGATCGGCTGGTAGGTGTATTGCAACGGTATTCATCAAGATTAAACAGTTCAACATGATAAACACAGGTTATCATAATTATGAAGGAATAGCGCGAATAGAGTTCGACACGTTGCGCGGTAAAGAGGTGAAATGTACAATTAGCCGTATATTTCAACAGCAAGCCGCGCCGCTTCAGATATTCAAGGCCGTGGGTAATCCTCTGACAATTTCGATGCTGGGTGGCGAAGACACATTCAGAACGATTAAGGGCAGTGAGGCGACATTGCGCGTGCATAATGTAGAGAATTTCGCAGCGCTTGGATTACTGGCTAAGGGAAACAAAGATTACACATTGACGGTAGAATATGAATCGCAGGTAATTTGGCGCGGGTTCATGCAGCCAGACCAGTGGAATGAGCCATTCAATGCTACACCTTACCCTTCAGAGTTTCGATTCATAGACGGGCTTTCGTTGCTTAAAGAGCTGCCGTTTGCCGATGCTGATGGATGCTATTTTCGTGGCTATTTTCGGGACTTTCAAATCATCGGGTACTGTCTTAGCCAAATAGGATTAAGACGCAATTTTGTTGATCAGATCAATCTAATTGACCAAAACACAGACAGCGCCGACATTGCGGGAACGTTATTTGAAAAAATAAAGAACGTTGAAGCGTTCCGGGGAATGAGCTGTTACGATGTTATTGAAAATATACTAAAATCCTACGGGGCACGTATTGAATACGCAAACGAAAAGTACTATATTAGAAGGATAGACAGTTCAGGTAATGAGCGCTCTGTGCGATATGACATACCTCCAAACAGTTTCCCGATCATCGTTGAGGGAACGGTTGAGAACTTTGTGGAAGAAATTACCTGTGCAAATGAGCCGGAGCCGACACGAATATCATGGCTAAACAGCACACAGGAGTTATTTAGATTGCCCGGCGTGAAAACGCTTAAAATAAATCAGGATTATGGCGTAAAGCCTTCTATTTTCCCGCGTTCCGGCTTTGAAGAGTGCGATTTTGACAGCAACGGAAATTTACGCTACTGGACAAGCAACGGAATAAGAAAAAGAACAGTAGAAGGTGAAACGGTTGTGGAGTTCAGGGAGTGGGTTAGACCACCATCTGGGCCCGGCCCATACACACCACCAGCATTCATTGAGGCTTTCACCGATACACCTTACAGCGGTGAGGGTAACGTATCAGCCGCAACAGGAGACCTGTTTGAAATTGACTTTGTATTTCGCAACGTAAATTATCAGGCGTTCGATGCTGGCCGGTACAGATCACCCCGGAGGCCATCATTAGTATTGAACACATCACCTCGATGAAGACGTTGAGCGCGAAGCCGAGCGTGCCGGTGACGTCGAAGAGGCAG
>REDV01000041.1 GCA_007695365.1 Cryomorphaceae bacterium
TTGCATCGCACCCATATTTTCTGCATCTTTGGGCAAACCAAAGCTTTGGGCCACATAAGCGATGAAAAGTTGGGGGTGTGGGACGAGGTGAGGTTGTGTGCAATCAAAAAGCATTCAAAGTGAAACAGATGAACCACTAGGACATTAATTTTTAGTTGTGATTTTAAAATGAAAACAAAATCTATTTTGACACTAGTTGTTGTATGCATTCTTAACATAAGCTGTAAGAAAGAAAAAAGTAGAATTTGTGAACTTTACAGTAATGATGTTGAATACACAATTGGTACAGTTCAATCTATTACTTCTTCTGCATTCAAGGCAACGTACAATTACGATTACTCTGTACTCGGAATAAACTTTAAGGGAAAAATGAAGGCATACGGAATAGGTCAAGGAAATGAAAGGTTTATAGGCAAGCAGTTTGTTGTAATCTACGAAATAGGGAACGAATCAAATAGTGATTTGAATACAAATTATCTGATTGAATCAGAACAAGATTTTGAAGACTTCAAATCTGAATTTTCTTCAGGACCACCACCTCCTAACTTCCCTAATAATTGTAAATAAATGGCAGACACATTCGAATAGGCCGTCCCGCCAGCCATAGCTATGAGGGAGCGCACTTCGGCAGGCTCAGCAACCACCTCTCACACCACTCCCGAAATACTTCGGGATACGGTTCTCCCTGAAACCAGTTCGGGGCAGGCAGTATACGGCGGTTCCCTTAGGCTGCGCTCAGGATAAACTCCAAGTGATGGGTTGAGCATTTTGTACATATCTACTAAAGCGATATACCCTCTTTTACGCAGACGTTGAAGCTCATGTGGAAAGTTAACGCCGAAAATCATTAACTTTGGTGAAGAATGACATGAAAGAATTGAACAATCATATTAAACAAATCAATGAAGCCTGTTCGATGAATCAGGTGAAACGATTATTTGCTTTTGGCTCTGTTACTCGAAATGAGCTAAAAGCCGAAAGCGATATTGACTTCGTGGTTGAAATCAATGACAGCGACCCTATTTCATACACCGACCACTACTTTGCCTTAAAGGAAAAACTTGAGCAGCTCTTAAAGCGACCCATTGATTTACTCGAAGAAAAAGCTATTCGAAATCCCTTTTTGAGAAGTGAGATTGACAAGACCAAGGTGATGATATATGGGGAGTGAAATCAATACCTGGTTGTCGGACATAAAAGTAGCTATCCGTGAAATCAATTCATTTCTTCCTGAGGAAAGAGATTTCAAGAAATTTCAAAGTGACTTAAAAACAAAGCGTGCCATAGAAAGAAACATCGAAATAATCGGTGAAGCCGTCAACCGAATCTTGCAGCTAAATTCAGAAGTATCCATTTCCAGTGCTCGAAAAATAGTCGATACAAGGAACAGAATTATTCATGGATATGATTCTGTCTCAGAAGAAATAATCTGGGCCATTGTTATTCGTGACCTCCCGCATCTTGAAAGTGAAATTGACTCTTTGTTGAAAGAGAAATAAAAGCACTGGTTACAACAACCAGGCACCTATGATCTGCGCTGAGAGCGCGGTTCATGGTGGTTGAAGCTACACCACCCCAACCTTTTTCTGCATCTTTGAGCAAACCAAAGCGTTGGGCCACATAAGCGATGAAAAGTTGGGGGTTGTGGGACGAGCATACGATCTTCGTCAATATCATCAGACTCTTCACTTCGTTCAGAGTGACATCATGGTTCAAAGTACGCGTATTACATACATTCCGGGCTGTCCGGATCCCTATGCCTGGTATGCATTGGATGAAGGTGTCACTCTGAGCGATAAGCGAAGAGTCTCTTTGCACCTTATTAGTAATTCGGAACCCCGCGGTCGCGAACTAACGGAAAATGGTAATGGTGCCGTTGAGCTCCTCCTGTCGGCCATCGAGGTCGGTATAGTGCAGAATGTAGAGATACACGCCATCCGTCACATAATACCCCTGCCCGTTGTTGCCGTTCCAGGCAGGGTCACCGGGTCCACCGGTGTAGAGAAGCACTCCCCAGCGGTTAAAAATCCGTATCTCATAGTTTTCAATACATTGTGTCACCACACGAAATACGTCGTTGATACCGTCTCCGTTGGGAGTGAAGGTGTTGGGGATAAACACCAACGGGTCGCAAATGCCCGCTTGAATCGTAAGCGTATAGGTGTCCGAACAGCCTGCCGAGTCGGTGGCCAGAAGCGTTACGTCAAAAGTGCCTTGCGTGTTGAAGGTGAAACTGAAGTCTTCGGCATCGGAGATAAAATTGCCGTTTACACTCCACTCATAAAAATCAGCCAGCTCACTCTGGTTGTCAAAAGTTACCTCAAAGGGAATTTCTCCGCTGAGCGCACTGGCCTCAAAAAAGGCAACCGGACTACCATCGAGCACCTCAATAAAGGCGGTATCCGAGCCGCATTCATTTTGCACAAAGGCGTAGTAGGTTCCGGGTTGACTCACTTCCAATGTTCCACCCGCAACGCCGTTGTTCCAGGTGATGGGAAGGGTAGAGGTGGCTGTAAGCGTAATGGACTCACCGTTGCAGATGGCAGCCTCGCTTCCCTGCCCGATAACCACCAGCGGTTGGGTAGGCTGAGTAATCTCTATGGAGGCCACATCGCTTCCGCAATCATTGGTCACCTGAAGTGTGTACGTTCCGGGGAGAAAAACCTGGATTTCATCATCCGAAGAGCCCGTATTCCACAAGAATTCGCCCTGACCTTCGCCGAGCAGCACCACACTTTCTCCGGCACAAATCGAGGTGCTGCCCATTGGGATGATGGCCGCTTGTGGTGGAGCACCGCCATCCAATACTTCGATGCTCAATTCAGCCTCTCCACAGGGGTGTTCGAGTTGAACCAGGTAGCTTCCGGGCTGAGAAACCGTGAACACATTGCCCTGCGTGCCGTCCTGCCAGATAAAGTTTCCGATACCGCTCACAATCAGTTCAATGCTTTCGCCCTCGCAAAGTACCACGGGCTGTTCGTTGAGCAGGGTGATTTCAGGTTCACCGGCATCAATGATTTCCCATGTTTCGGTGGCAGTTCCGCATTCATTGCTCAAGGTTACGGAGTAGGTGCCTGGGCTTGATACCACCCATTCCGAATCAGTACTTCCGTCCGACCATTCAATTGTACCGTTGCCTTCTGCGCTGAGTGTAATACTTTGTCCTTCGCACAATCCTTGAGGGCTATCGGGTGAGGTTATCAGCGTGGGCGTATCACCTTCAGTCACTTCAATGGATGCTTCAGTTTGTCCGCAGGGGCCATTGAGAACCACGGTATAGATTCCCGGTTCGGAAACGGTTAAGGTATTTCCCTCATCGCCTGTATTCCATACAAAACCTCCTATACCTGAGGCGGTGAGTTCAATGCTTTCCCCGGGGCAAAGCTCCAATGGTCCTTCGGGCGAAATGACGGGCACTACGCCTTCAATGATGACCACTTCCAGTTGATCGGTTACCACACCGTTGCAGTCGGTGGCGCTCAGGGTAAGAAAAAAGGTTTCGGTATCATCGGGCCCAAGGGTATAGATGGTACTTAGCGCGGTTGGGTCGTCAAAGGTTCCTGAACCACCGCTCCATTCCCAATCGGTAAAAGGGCCATCCACCACGCCACCAACCTGAATCACATCGCCCGGACAAGCTTGTTCCGGGTCACCGGCAAAAACCGTTGATACCGGAACGGGAGCATTACAACCCGGGTTGTGGTAAAAGGCATTTCCATCAAGGTCAAAATCAACCGTGGCGCCGTCTTCTGCCCCGGGCACACCGGCCTGCGTTACAAGCAAACTCCGGTCGTAGGTGGCAGTGCTGCTGCATCCACCTCCAAAGCTGATGGTGGTGGTGCGAAAGCCCGTTCCAAAATTGGCGAAATGCCCCTGAAAGTTACCGGGACATTGATAGAGAATAATCAGCGTATCGCTCAGGCTGGCAAATGAGTTGGACGGAATACACATATCCGCAGAAGTAACCACCAACACCTGTGAGCCAGCAGGAAGCACCCCGTCTTCGGGTTCTACAAGCCAGCCGCAAGCTTCTACTTGTTCGTTCAGGTCGGCAGTGTTTTGTGCAGTCAGCGCATTCTGGCAAATTCCCTGAAACGCATTGTTGGGCCAATTGATGTTCAGGTTGGCTACATTGAGATCATCTGCTCCCACTTTAAAGCGAAACATCTCGTTCTTTCCCTCGCAACTGCATGTAGGTGTGGCTTCGTTTGGGCAGGTGCCACCCAATGTGCAGGCATCCACCATGATGCTTTCAATGGTAACACAATAGTCCTGAGCGATGGCAGGGTAAAAAAGCAATAAAACAATGGCAGTAAGTAGCCGCGAAGCAATTCTCATAGTGTGGAATCTGCTGCAAAAGTCGCGAAAAAGCCTCGTATCATCGGGGTTTAATGGCTTTAAGAAGGGGTTGTTTTATGCTGAACGAAATGCAAACGTAAACTGAACAATATGTTAAGCGCAGTTGAAAAGGTAAGCGTTACATACCTTTTGATGCGCGTAAAAGTTGAAGCCGACTGCTTTGGACAGAAATACTTCTCGCTTACAATTCTTAACATTGAAACCTGCTTTTGGTTTTACACCGCGGTTATCTTTGTCGGCAGCTTAATGCCATGGCCGTAAAAACCCGACAACAGCATATCAATCGCGAGGTTAGCTGGATGGCTTTCAACGAGCGAGTACTTCAGGAAGCAGCTGATCCGCGCAATCCACTCATAGAAAGGATTCGTTTTCTGGGTATCTACAGCAACAACATGGATGAGTTTTTCCGTGTTCGCATAGCTTCATTGCGTCGTATGGCGCAATTGGGAACCCGCGATTTATCCACGCTGGAGGACGACCCGCGCAAAATTTTGAGCCAGGTTCTCGATCTCGTAAAAAAGCATCAGGTTCGTTACGAAGAGTTATTTGGAGAGCTCGAAGAAGCGCTTCGGGCCGAAGGCATTCACCTGCTCGATGTGCATGAATTGTCGGATGATCAGTACGATTTTATTCGCGATTACTTTCAGCGCGAAGTGCGCCACAACCTTTATCCGGTTATTGTTTCCAAGCGCACCCGATTTCCCGCACTGGAAGACCACGCCATCTATTTTATGGTTGGCCTGACCATGAAGGGGGGAAGCAGGGCTTCTCAATACGCAGTGGTTCAGATACCATCGGATATGCCGCGATTTGTGGTGCTCCCACCAGCCGAAGGCAAGCAATACGTGATGTTTCTCGATGATGTGATCAGGTTGCAACTTCACCGAATCTTTGCACCTTTTAATGCGGAGCGGATAGAGGCTTATATCATGAAGATTACCCGCGACGCAGAGCTCGATATTGATGAGGATATTTCCAAAAGCCTGCTTCAGAAAATGGCGAGCAGTGTAGATCGGCGAAAAAAAGGACATTACGTTCGATTTCTGTACGATTCGGATATGCCAAAACACATGGTGGATTACGTTACTTCTTGCCTGGGTGTGTCAGGAAATGAGAATGTTATAGCCGGCGGTCGATACCACAACAGAAAGGATTTAATGGGTTTTCCGCTGATGGGCCGCAACGATTTGTGTTTTGAACCCCGTCCGCCGCTTCCTCACCCGCTTTTCCGAAAAGAGCGCCAGAACATTTTCGAGGTACTGGCCAGGCGGGATGTACTGCTGCATTATCCTTATCAGCAATTTGACCACGTGTTAAACCTGGTACGTGAATCGGCCATAGACCCCCACGTAAAATCCATACGTATCAACCTGTATCGCATTGCTGAAAACAGCCACATTGCCAACGCCCTGATGAATGCCGTAAAGAACGGAATCAAGGTGACGGTGGTGCTGGAGCTACAGGCGCGCTTCGACGAAAAGAACAACATCAGGTGGTCTAAACGCCTGCAAGAAGCCGGCGCAACCGTGTTGCACGGCGTGCCGGGTTTAAAAGTGCACAGCAAATTGCTGCTGATTACCCGTGCCGAAAATCGCAAATCCGTGCGCTATTGCCACGTGGGTACAGGAAATTTTCACGAGAAAACAGCGAGGGTGTATAGTGATGTAGCCTTGCTTACGACTAAAAAAGACATAGCCAAAGAGGTGAAAAAAGTATTCGACTTCTTTGAAAACAACTACCAACGCGTGCAGTACCGACAGCTACTGGTATCACCTTTCAATGCCCGAAGAAGATTTACCGAGTTGATCAAGAATGAAATTGACAACGCAAAAAAAGGACTTCCGAGTGGCATGGTGCTCAAATTGAACAACCTGGTAGATTCTACGCTCATCAAACGCTTGTACGATGCCAGCCAGGCAGGCGTGCAGGTGCAACTCATAGTGCGCGGGGTGTGTTCGCTGGTGCCGGGCGTTGCCGGGTTGAGCGAAAACATTCGCGTAACCAGTATCGTAGGTCGATTTTTGGAGCATGCGCGCATTTACCGCTTTGAAAACGGCGGAAACCCGCTGTTTTATTTGGGAAGCGCCGACTGGATGACGCGCAACCTGGACTACCGGGTAGAGGTGACAGTGCCTGTGCTTGATGCCGATATTAAAACCGAGCTGGATGACATTTTAAGAATCCAACTCGCGGGCAACGTAAAGGCCCGCATCATTGACTCCTCGCTCAAAAACAAGTATGTGCCTCGTGAACAGGGCGATGAAGTGGTTCATTCACAGGAGGAACTGTATTCGTACTACAAGGCAAAACTGGAATCTTATCTTTGAGCCCGATAAGCATCCTCCACCTTGAAATTTGCTGCCATAGATATTGGATCCAATGCCATTCGATTACTTCTTCAGGAAGTTTTTCTCGAAAATGGGCGGCATTACATAGAGAAAACAGCCTATTACCGCGTGCCCGTCCGTTTGGGTGCAGATACCTTTACCACAGGGGTGATCAGTGAAGAAAAACAGCGGCAGATGATTCGCACCTTTCAGGCATTTGAGCATCTGTTGCACGTCTTTCCGGTGCAGGCATACAGGGTATGTGCCACCTCGGCTTTGCGCGAATCTGAAAATGCCACGGATGTTTTGATCCATATCCGAAACGAAACGGGCATCAACATTGAACTGATCAGTGGGGAGGAAGAGGCCGATTTGATTTTCAATACGTTTAAGGTTCAGGATATTGACCACACGGGTAATTACCTGTTTATTGACGTGGGAGGAGGAAGCACGGAGCTCACCCTCATCAAAGCAGGCCAGCGTATCAGGTCAATATCATTGAGAATCGGAACGGTGCGGGCGCTTCAGAACAAAGTGTCCAAAAAGGAGTGGGTGCAGGCAAGGAGCTGGATTCGCGAGCTGGTAAAAGACGAGCATCAACTGGTTGCCATCGGAACCGGGGGAAACATCAATCGCATTTTTAAAGAAGCTGATAAGGAGAATCGCCGGCATATCACACGTGCTGAACTGCAGCGATACTACGAGTTTATTGCCGGATTGTCGTACGTGGAGCGAATTACCCAATTGGGGTTTAAGCCCGACCGCGCAGATGTGATCCTACCCGCCGCCGAAATCTTCTCGAAGATTATGGATATGGCGGGTATTTCCGTCATGATGGTACCCAAAATTGGATTGTCGGATGGGATTGTGCTTCAGCTTTTTGCAGAATGGAAAAGCCGAATCCGGCCAAGCAACGCTTAACGAAAGTCTATTTTCAGCACGTTCACAAAATCATCTGCTACGGCGTCCTTCAAGGTCAATTCAACGCGCACGGAAGTTTGGTCATCACCCACCTCGGCAGGTGTACCACTCACAGATTGAATTTGGTTGGCAAAGTTAAACTGGTAATGGTACTGAATCATTCCAAACATTTCGCTGCTTCCTTCGGGATTGAGCGCGGGCTCTCCGTCCTCGTTTTCGCCCAAACCGGGGTTCTGCGTTTCAAAATGGATGTACAGCGAATTTCCGTCCTTGCTAAAACGCAAATAGGATTGATTGTCTTCAGAACTTTCGGCATTTCCCTCCTGGGCCTGGTTCAAGGCTTCGAGGTTATCAAAAGCGAGATGAACAGAAATCTGGCTGTCCTCATCCTTCAGGGCCAGAAGCCTGAGCCCTTCAATTTCTCCCATTTCCTCACGAATCGCCGTCATGGTCGAATCGTCGAGCATGGTGAGTTCAACCTCTTCACCGGGTGTTTCACCATCTTCTCCCATTTGCATCAAGCCCTGCGCCATACTGTAGTCTATGCGCTGAATAAACTCACCGCTAAAGTCGCTGTTGAAAGTGTAGGTTTGTTCAATGGTGCATGAGGTACACACAAAAAAGGACAGTAAACAGATTACCAGAAATTGCCGCATAAAAATTAATTTGCCGCGAAGGTAGGCAAACAATTGCCGTATGAACCTGTTTTGTGAGTGCTATCTTTGTACTCCAAATGATCAAATCACTGAAATACGGACTGCTGCCGGCCTTGATGTGTATTTTGCCATTCTCCTGCAAAACTGCCTCGGATCCGGTGCATGCTGAAAAAGCTCACACCTATATGAACAATGAAAATTCCCAGGTTGCGGTGCTCGGTGCCGGATGTTTCTGGTGCGTAGAGGCCATTTTTGAAGCGCTGAAAGGAGTGCAGGAAGTGGTTTCCGGTTACGCCGGAGGCGAGATTAAAAACCCGTCGTACAAAGAGGTTTGTACCGGCAGAACCGGCCACGCAGAGGTTGTTAAAATTATTTTTCATCCCGACACCATTACATTCGATGAACTGCTCGAAGTGTTCTGGCAAACACACGATCCCACGACCCTCAACAGACAGGGAGCAGATGTGGGAACGCAGTATCGTTCGGTTGTGTTCTACACCAGCGAGGAGCAAAAACGAATTGCCGAGACCTACAAAAAACGACTCAACGAGGAAGGGGCTTATCCCAACCCCGTGGTTACCGAGATTAGTGCGTTTGATGTGTTTTATCCTGCCGAGGACTACCACCAGGAGTATTTCCGCAACAACAAGGACCAGCCATACTGTGCGATGGTAATCAAACCCAAAATGGAGAAATTCCGAAAAGTATTTGCCGAGAAAATCCGCAACTAAGGGCCACGGACTTAACACTCCACGAATAGATTTAATGATTATTTGACAATGCGCCTCCCGAGGTTGTATCTTTGCGGGAGAGGTGCTGATGATGGCCCTTTTCAAGATTTGAGTTTCGAGCAAACAAACGGGCTAAGACGTTGGATAGGTTCACATGAAGGTGGACGTGGTGCAACGGTGGTTTTTGTAACCGGCTTACACGGTAACGAACACACTTCGGTGTCGGCCCTCAATCAAGCTTTCCAAAAGTTTGAATACCTCGTTTCACGCGAATCCCTGAAAGTAAAAGGCAACGTATATGTGCTAGCAGGCAATCTGGGTGCGCTTGCCAAAGGAGAAAGATACCAGGTTGAGGATTTAAATCGTATCTGGAGTCTCAAAAGGATTGATGCCGTAGAAAGAGGTGTGACCTGCGAAAGCTGTGAAGAAGTGGAGCTTCGCGAATTGTTGATTGCTTTTCGTTCCATCCTGTCAAATGGAAACAGTCCGTTTATTTTTGTTGACATCCACACTACCGGGTCACGCACCATTTCTCATATTCTTATGAATGACCTGCTTCTCAACCGAAAGCCAGGCAGCCATTACCCTTTGCCTGTGGTAATGGGGGTTGACAGTCTTGCAGAACACAGCATGCTTTCATTTGTGAATGAAATGGGGCATGCGGGGATAGGCTTTGAAGCTGGTTTGGACGGTCAGGACAGTACAGCGCGCCTGATAGAAGCTTTTTTTTGGCAAACCCTGGTTTGCAACGGGCTGTTGAAGTCCAAGGAAGTACCTGATTTTTCTGAATACAGAAAGATTCTGAACAGCGTGAATCACGGTAAACAGGAGGTGTACGAAATTCACTATGTGCACCAGGCTTCGCAGGACGATGAATTTGAACTCGTTCCGGGCCACCACAACTTTCAGCCAATTGTGAGAGGCCAATACCTGGGCCACAACAAGCACGGTGCGGTGTTATCAAAAAGCCGCGGGTATGTGTATGTATCCGGTTGGAGTGGGGGTGAGAGCGGTGGATTTTTTGTGCTTCGGAAGGTGAGCAAAAGTTGGTTGAACCTCTCTGCACTGCTTCGGAAATCGCGTGTTGAACGACTCATGGGTTGGTTGCCCGGCATTCAAAAAACCAAAGAGCCTGCCGGCGCGTACAGGGTGAATATTTGGGTGGCACGCATTTTTGCAGCCGCCTTATTCAAGTTACTCGGTTATCGGGTACATCGTCAGGACGGATTCCTGATTGTAGCCCGCCGCGAAGGCTCAGAGCACATCTGATTGAGGTTAGAACGGATATCCTACCGCGATATTGAACACCGGTCGTTCGCGCCAAAACTGCCTCGACCACCCGTTGTTTTCCTCCTGGTAGGGCTTTCGCAGTGGATACGCCAAGTCCAACCTCAGCACAAAAAAGCTAAAGTCCATACGCATACCTACACCTGCACCCACTGCAAGGTCGTTGAGCATTTCAGAAGCCTCAAACTGACCTCCGGGCTGGGCCGGGTTGTCGTTTAGAAGCCACACGTTGCCTGCATCCGCAAAAATGGCCCCTTTGAAAATCGAAATAATCGGGAAGCGGTATTCCAGATTGAGCTCCAGTTTTAAATCTCCGTTTTGGTCAAGAAAACCTGTAGTTGCCATTTCAGATGAAGGCCTGAACGAACCCGGTCCCACCGTTCTCGCCCTGAAGGCCCTGATGCCATTGGGGCCGCCCGAAAAGAATTGACGCACATAGGGCATGTGCCGGGTTTCGCCGTAAGGCAGGCCGGCTCCGGTGTAAATCCGACCGATTAAACTGCTTGATTTCCCGGTTTTAAAGTAATAGCGCAAGTCTGAGGTAATTCGTACATAACTCGAAAAAGTGCTCCCCAGAAATCCTCCGGGGTTGGACAAATCCACCGTCCCTGCGAAATAAGTGTGGTTCCTGATTTCATCAATCACCAAATCGTTGAATACAAACCTGTAATCTGGCCCAATCATGAACTGCTCCTGGAAGCTGTTGGCAAGAAAGGGGTTGGCAGCAAGCAACTCGTCAAAGGCCGGCGTGGTTCTCGACAGGTTGGAGTAGGTGATATAACCGGGTGTAATTTCATGAGTCACCACCTTACTGGTTTGCACTACATAGGCAAAAGACGACGACACAGTGTGTAGCATAAAGAATTGTGTGCGGTTTACAAATTCTGTTGAAAGCCTCACGCGTGTTCTCGGAACAAAATCGGTGAGGAGGCGCACACGAAAAGGTAAAATGAGCCTCGGTATCTGTAACTCACCATTCAAACCAAACTGGTAGGAAAGTAGGTCTGAACCTGAAATCCCCTCTGAGCCACTTCCGCCAATCACGGTTTCCACACCCACATTTCCATCTATCCTGAGCATTTCGGCTCCGCCAAAGGCATTGCGGTTCATCCAGTTAATGGAAAGACCCGGCCCGGTAAAGTTGTTGGATTTACTCACCATTTCCAGTTCGGCGCGTATCGTTTTCTTGTCCAGGGGGGTGAGATAAATCCGGGCATCGAGTAAATCGGTGGTGTCGGAAACAGACTGAAACTGAATATCTGCAAAACGAAAAACTCCCAAGCCCATCAAGCGGTTCAGGGTGAGCCGGTGGGCATTGCGCGTGTACGTGGCATCGGGTTCAATAAAAACAGACCTGTGGAGCGCCTTGGCTCTGAACAACGGGTTCTCAATAGGATTGTAATACCTTACCCGGTTATAAATGGAAGCGTGCCCGGCGGATGTGTCTGTGGCTGCTCCAATGGTATATTCCGGAAATACATGCACATTTCGAAAACGGTATATTCTTCTGGCGTTAGCCGGTACGTCATCGGCGGCCTCTAGGTACAAATTCATGCGATGACGACCCGAGGTAGTGTCGGCCGTAATAAACACGTAGTCCGGATGAAAGTAGTAGTATCCCTTGTTTTTGAGCCTTAGGTCAATACGGTCTCGCTCCTGTTGCATTACTTTAAGTTGGTAGCGATCTCCGCGTTGCAGTAATGTTGCATCGGCTGAGCGGTAAATAGCCCTTCCTGGAGGCACCGTGTCGGGGACAAATTGTATTGTGTCGAGGCGGTAGGGGTAATGTAAATGCGCAGTGTACACTACTTTGGCCCGCCGTTTTTTATGGTGAACCACCTCAAAATCTACCTCTGCGTGCAAATATCCATGATTTTGAAGTCGGTTGGTTAACAGGCGACTCACAGATTCGGGTCGAACAGCCTCAAGTAAAACCGGAGGTTTCCCGATTCGATACTTCAATGTTCTGCGTAATCCCTTCTTTTTCTTTGGTTCCCGAATCATGTTGTGAAGTACAAGAAAGGGACGCATTCCAAGCAGCTTAGCATTGGGCTCGGGCTGTATCACTTCGTTCAGTTCGTCTCGCAGCAATGTCTCGCGTTCTAGTTTCTCCGGACAATGAAGTTCCAGTTTGGCACCGGTATAAAGGGTTTGGCCTTCCTTCAATCCGCGCACGCCCGAGCAGGAAACCGCGACCACGGTCCACAGAGCCAGCAGGAAGTATAGGGACGCGTGCTTATTCATTTTCCTGTTCTGTTTCTTCCATTTCTTCGGGTTCTTCACCTTTCGGAAGCGGTTCTTCCTCCTGTGTGGTGGCCTCTTGCCGGCGTCTGTTCTCAAACAACTCGCGGGTTGCGTTATAACTTCGGCTAAAGATAAGGGCCACTCCTGTGCGAATGATTTCGCCGTCAATCATGCCTTCAAAAGTGTTTTTTCGGTAACCGCGCAAACGCCAGATGGCATCGGGGGTCAGCTTGTATTCAACCGAAAGGTCTCCAATTAGATCACTTGCGTTTTGCGTGCGGCGCTGATCACCTTCAAGGTCAATGCTTCCGCCTACGTGTACGGTAATTCGCTCGTTAAAAAGCTCTTTGCTTACACCCACATTCAACTGGGTTCGTCCTTCGGCCTGTCCGGTTGTGTAGTCTTCGTATGAGTCGAGGCTCAGGTTTAAATCCACGCCTTTTACGTATTCTTCGGTAACCCTTCTTATCTGACTATTGAGCACATCGGCCATGCTGCTTCGCGCTGTTGACGCCATACTTCTACCGCTTCCGGCAAGAGGGTCGGCAGGCAGGAAATGCCCGAGAACGAGCAGTGAAAACACCTGTTTGTTCCGCTCTGATTCGGACTCAGGCTGATTGAGAAACATAAGACGATTGTTGACCTGACCACCCAGGGCTCCGCGCTGTGCATCAGGTAATCCCAGTTCAAAGCCGATGTCTGGTTCCAGCAGGTACTCGGTCATGATAAGACGTACCTCGAAAGGTAATTCCTGACGGTAGCGCCCCATTTCCTCACGGCTCATGTTGGGTGATTGATCGCGGAGTAAACCCAGGGCATCGGTTCTCACCACATGAGTGGCCCGGAAATCAATGCGCGCGTCAAGCGGGTCGCCAAGCCATACGATGCTGCTGCCTTGCTCAAGCTCAAACTTGCGGCGTATAACCGTGCGGTACACCAACTGGTACACCCCGCGATCTACCTCGTACCTTCCGCTCAGGGTAACTTTTCCGCTTGGGTCCACACCAAAAACCAAATCGGCATCACCCTGTATGTCAATAAAATTATCTTTGGTTTCATCCAGGAAGAGTGTAAGCTCTGTTTCGCGGTTCAGCACCAGGTTGGCCCTGAGATCCACACCCTGAAGCGCACTGGTCATGGGGTCGCGTGCGGCCTTGCGGGTAATCACATCTGAGTACCTTCCGTGAACGTCCACAAAAGCATTGATACCCCCGGCAGTCTCAGCGCGCGCTTCGCTTTCGGGTACTACCAATTTGAGCGAAGACCCTTTGGCCAAACTGGCCTGCGCCCTCACTTTAGGTTGGTTCAAGTCTCCTCGAAGCCGCACAGTGCTATTCACCTTTGCGTTGCCGTAAAACAGGGCGTCCGTGCTTTCTGCCACCCGAAGCACGCTAAATTGGTCCATATCCAGATCAAGCTCAAAAACAATATCGGTGAGCGAATGCGTGGCAACCATTCCGTTGATGATGGCGGTTTTGCCTTCGTCATCGCGCAATGTGAATTTGTCAACGCGGATACCCGCATTGCTGGCAGAAACAGTTTCCTTATCCAGGGAATAGCCCACTCCGAGAAGCGGAACAAAAAATGAGGTCTCTATCAGAGTGATGTCTCCGTCGTAAACGGGTTTTTCCGGATTGCCCGACACAGCAATGCCCCCTGTAAGTGTACCGGTTAAGTCTTGCACATCATCCAAAAAGGGCTGAAAGCTTCCGAGATTGATTCGCGCGATGTTCAAGGCGATATCGATCTCGTTTTCGGGCTCACGATGGATGCTTCCTTCGAGGGTAAGTTCGTTGTTAACCCCTGTGAGATGCATGTCCAGATCGGCACCGATAGGGGTGTTTTCCATGTGCAAACTAAGGTCGCCCACTATCATCTCCCGATAGCCGAGTTGGTCAATATTGAGGTCTGCTTCCAGCTCAGGACCCGTTTCAGGGTAGCTGAAGGCAACCACGCCGCTGAGCTTGCCTTCCACAAAATCCCCTTCACTGTCAATAGCCGAGGCGAGGTCAGCGAGATTGAAACGCCTGAAAGACAAATCAAGGGGAGCATTGGGGACCGTGTCCCTGCTTTGAAGTTTTACCTCACGGTGATTCTGCGCTATACTTAGGTTATTGGCCCAAACACCGCCTTCGCCAAATGCAAATACGTGTTCTTCAGAAACCTGCCAGGGCTCATTGGCCATGATAACTCCGTCGGGTTGAAGCCTGAATTCAAATCGCCTGCCACCAATACTTTGAAAATAACCGCTCAGGAGCAGGCTTTGATAGTCTGCCGAATCAACAATACTCACCGTGGTACTGAGAATCTGGTCTTGCAAATTGCCATAAAGCCTGAAATTGCTGATTGAAAAAGCCTCGGTTCCGGCTTCCTGAAAGGCAAGGTCATATGTAAAGAGGCTTGAATCGGAACGCAGGTAAATATGCAGACTATCCAGATGAAATCCTGCATACACGGTTTCGGGCATGCGAATATCCACATCGAGGTGCTTTTGCTGTTCCCTGAAACTTCCTTTGATCACCCCGGGTGTAAAGCGTTCTAAATCGGGAATCAGTACCTGGGTCAATAGGTTCGTGCTGTGAAAGGTAAACGAGAAGTCAAACTCGGCGTCGGTGCGTTTGGCAGACTCAATGGTGTCGCCAAAATGATAGTAGTATCGCACATGGCGCATCACAGCATCGCCAATGCCAGTGGCGGCGAGGTTCCCTTCAAAAGAGCCTTCCATAAAATCTGAGTGCACAGAAAAGGAAGTGCTGCGTGTTTGCGAAGAAAAGTTCATCACGAGCGAATCGAGGTGATAGCGCTTGTCGTAGCTGAAAAAGTCCCAATCGTCAAAGCGAATCATGGCCAGCAGTTCCGAAAGGGTATCGCCGATTATGCTGAACTCCGTTTGTCCCCGCACGCGCATGTCGTTTTCTGCCAAACCGGCTCCGCTGGCGTCCAATCCGTGCAAGCTCAGTCTGCCCGTAGCATGTGGAACTTTGAGCCAGGGTTCGGCTACCACGCCTAAGTCAAGTGCTATCAGGCTGTCGTTGACGGCCAGATCGGCCACCAGTTCACCGTTGTGCAGCGATGACTTGAGCGAAACATCCGTAAACATCCAGTGCGTGTAGCTCATCTCATGAATCAGAACATCTACATCGGCGGTGGCTGTTTGTGGGTCAAGTCCCTTTCCGGTCAGATGGACGTCGGCGCAAAACGGGCCCAGCGTATCGGGTTGATTCAGAAAAATACCTAGTTCAAAAGGGTCTATCAGCAATGTGGCCGTGTACTCGGGCAGGCTATCGGGGGGCATCAGGTAGCTGGCATCCAGGTGAAGAGTGGCAAGATCGCTTTGTACATCCAGCAAGCAGCTCAGGTCATTGGTTTTACCCGCCACTATTCCCGAAACCTTTACAAAACGGGGCAGTTGAAATTCGTTGGCAGCTTCACCCATCAAATGCCCCAAATCGTGCTTTCCGGTTCGCAAGGTTTTGATTTTGATGTCGAACTCGGGTTCATCCTGCGGGTTTAGCAGACTGCCATACACGTCGGCATGGGTTTCCTGTAACGCGTCGGCGCGAAGTTGCTTAATGCTGATTTGAGACGCATCGCCTTCCAGCAATGCCTGCAACGAAACCGAGGTTCCTGCCATCGAGGCCAGTGTTTCCTGCTCCTTGAGCGATGGCATAAAAGCAAACAAATCATTCCAGGCAAAGGAGAGATCGGGAAGGTGCAGGCGGAAACGCGACTGCTCAGGGTTGTTCAGTAGTACATCGCGGGTGGGGTAGCCCAATTCGAGCGATAAAGCCGCTGAGCTGTTTCCGGTTTGCAGTAATAGGTCGTTGAGAACCAGGGTGTCCGGGCGAAGGTCCAGGTCAAAGCCGAGGTGGCGCAGCTCAAGGCCACTCTGCTCCTGAAAACTGAGGGCTGACCATCGGAGCGACTGCCGCTCGTCGGAAATATAAATATCCTGAATATCAGCAAGAAGATTCTGCAAATGGAGGTGGTTGGCGTCAAAACCCGGCGCAGGTGAAACCGCGTGATTGCTGAAAGCGATGTGCTGGTTTTCAATCAACAATTGATTGCCTTCAACCCTCCACGGAATATCGGGAAAGGTGAGAAGGGAAGGCTCGTCGGACTCCGCAGAAAGCTGTTCTTCGGGTACTGCGTAGTTGTTTATGTTCACGCTACTGTGGGCAAGGTGAACTTTGTTGAAACGCACGTGCTGATCTTTCAGACTCACAAACAAGGGCTCCAGTTGGAGTGAGCCGAGGTTGAGCTCAAGGTCGGTGCTGTCGGGAAGATGTGCATAGCGCAGGTTGATGTGCTCCCAGTTCAAAGCGTCGAGAGTAATTTCCCAGCCCGGTATTTCTCCGCTTTCGTCGTCTTGCTCAGAAACGGGCGGAAGCCGTAACTGCCGATGTTGAATATCCGTGTGGGCCGTTTCGATGCTTCGGATATGCACGCGTTCTTGTTCCAAATCGAGGCTGTGAACCTGCACGCTGAAGTGCCCGAGATTCCACGTGGTTTCCATTCCGCCAAAGTCATCCAGAAACGAGCCCCGTATTCTGTCGAGCCTCACTTTCTGAACATCCACTGTCCATGCCGAAGGGCTATCGGGTTCGTCTTTTGGTGGTTCATCGGTGGTGTCAGATGCAAAAGCCTCCGGAATAAAGGAAAAGTTAAAGCGCTCACCGTTTTCCTCGCGATGAATACGGGCGGTAACGTCACGCAAGCCCACGTAGTTCACCTGCACCTTGCTTCGGAGAAGTGCAGTCATGGCAATGTCAACCTTCAGCTCACCCAGGTAGAGCAGGGTATCTTGTTGTTGGTCTTCAACATAAAGGCCCTTGATGACCAGTTCATCGGGAAAAGCGATGTAGATTTTATGGAGCGTAACAGTGGTTTGAAGCTTGTTTTCAAGGTAGTTGGCGGCTTTTTTCACCACCCAGGTCTGCACAGGCGGCAGCAGAATGGCACCCACCAACAACAGCAAAAGCATGGTGCAGGCTGCGAGGAAGAGAAGTACAAACCGTACAATTTTGCGAATTACGCCCAATGCCTGCGCCATGCAGCAAAGATAACCAATGCGCTGTGGCTTTGGTAGGCCTTTATTTCAATGAAGGAGGCACTGGTGCAAAAAAAACCGCGATTTGCTTTTACATAGAGAAGGCATTATCAATGAGTGGAAATATATCTTTGCATCGTGAAATTTGAGGAGATACAAAGTTATTTGCAACGCTACACCGAGGAAGGTAAAAAGTGCTTCGTTACTTCGTCGTTTCAGAGTCACAGCCTGCCGTTGCTTCACATGCTGAGCCGGATGCCCTTTGAAATTCCGGTGCTGTTTATCAACACGGGATTTCACTTTCCTGAAACACTGACCTTCCGTGATGAAGTGGTTGAAACTTTTGGCTTGAAGATGATTGATGTAGAGTCGCTAGTAAACCGCATTGACCAGCGCGACCAAAACGGTCACTTTTACTTTACCTCTGACCCGGACCGCTGTTGCTACATCAACAAAACCCAGCCCCTGGAGCCTTTTCTGATGGCTTTTGATGTGTGGATAAACGGAGTGCGTGCCGACCAGAACGCCAATCGCCGCAACATGCAAACTGAGCAGGAGGCCCCACACAGTGTAACGCGCTTTCATCCCATATTGGATTGGACGGCGCGCATGATTCACGAGTACGCCAAAGAGCACGAGCTACCACGGCACCCGTTGGAAGACCAGGGCTACCTGAGTGTAGGATGTGAGCCATGTACCCGCAAAACCGACCTGCACGATGATCGCAGCGGTCGCTGGTTCGGCATGCAGAAAACCGAATGCGGACTACACACTGATTTGATAAAACCATCATGAAAATACTGATCACCGGAGGAGCCGGATACATCGGCACCGAATTGACCTACGCATTGGCCCAGATGCAGAGCGTAAGCGAAATCTGCGTGTACGACAACCTGAGCCGCGGCAACTACAACTTTTTTTTGGGCAACCGAAAGCTTCCTTCCAGCAAAGTGCGCTTTGTGCAGGGTGATTTGCTCGACACCCGAAAATTGCGCAAACACGTGGCGGAGTGTAATGTGGTTTTTCACCTTGCAGCACGCGTAACCACACCTTTTGCCGACGGACAGCCTCACCTGATGGAGCAGGTGAATCATTGGGGAACTGCCGAGTTGGTGCACGCCGCCGAACTGGCCGGAATAGAGCAGTTTTGGCATGTGAGCAGCGTTTCGGTGTACGGATCTACGAGCGTCCCGGCGGGCATAGGAAGCCCCATCGGTCCACAAACCTTTTACGGTATTTCAAAGTTGCGGGGTGAGCAGCACGTTGAGCGGCTTTTGCAAAAAGTGCCGGGAGCCATCCTGCGCTGCGGAAACGTTTATGGCTACAGCCGTAGCATGCGCTTTGATGCCATGATTAACCGCTTCATGTTTGAAGCGCGTTTTCAGAAGAAGATCACCATTCAGGGCAATGGCGAGCAACGCAGGGCTTTTATTCATGTAGATAAGGTGGTCGAGGTGCTTTGCAGTCTGATGCAAAATCCCCCCTCAGGCAGGCTCTACAACGTGGTGGAGCACAATCTGAGTGTGTTGGAAGTGGCCGAAAGGTTGCACGAATTGTATCCCTCGCTGGAGATGATTTTTGTGAACCAGCACATGCCCATGCGCTCGCTGGAAGTGATACCCGATGAAAAACTCAATGAGCGTTTTAATCGCAATCGTCATCTGCGGAATGAACTGGCAGATTTTAAGGAAGCTTTTAGTTTTTGATTGTGGATATTCGGATTTCAGTGGCGCACTGAGAAAAGAATGAGATTTTTATTCCAATTCCGAAAGCTTCATAGCTGATGTCATAAACTGCCCGCTTCCAATACCGCAGAGCCGGTTTCGGGCATCGTACAAACGCGACGATGCCAGTACAATGGTGGAGCCGGGTTTTTCTATCACCCCCTCGGCTCGTAATATTCCGCTCTTTACGGGTCGTATAAGCTGAACCTGAAAGGAGGTAGTAAGTATGAAAAACTCCGTTTGCAGGGAGGAAGCTGCGAAAAACGCCGCATCATCCAGCAGCTTGAAGTACACTGAGCCGTGCAAACTTTGTCCTGCGTGAAAAAACCTGTCTTCAACCATGTGCTCTATCACCGCTTTACCTTCTTCTAACAGGATGGTCACACCGCTGTATACCTCCCGATTCACGCGACCCCGCAGGTACATGGTTTCCAAAAAGCGAAAGTGCGATTCCTGATTCATAAGTTTCGGGTAAGGGAACTAACCACTTTGTATTGAGAGAAAAGCTCCTTGGCTATAATCCGCAGCACCGTGTAGGACGGAATGGCGATAATCATTCCGGTGATACCGTAAAGCGTACCTGCTACGGAAATCACAATGAAAATTTCAAGCGGGTGTGCGTTTACCACGTTGGCAAAAAGCACTGGCTGAGTAATCATATTGTCAAACAACTGCATGCAGGCAAAAATGACGAGGATCCAGCCGCTCTTGGGTAAAAGCTCGCTGTAAAAGTTCAAATCGAGGTTGGTGAGCATCACGATAATAACCCCCAAAATGGCGCCCATTACCGGACCGAGGTAGGGGATGAGATTCAACAGACCGGCCATGAAGCCGATAATCAGGGCATTTTCGATTCCCAGAAAAAACTTGAGCGAAACGCTGATTATGAGTGTTACAAGCGCAACCTGAATCACCAAACCAAAGCAGTAGCGCGTTAACAGGCGCTTGGTGTTGTCAAGGATTACACGCACGTGGGGCACTTCGGCATCGGGCACCAGCGTTTCGAGAATGCGCTGCAGCAACATCCCGTCGCGGAGAAAGAAGAAGCCCATAAACAACACAGAAAAAATGGCGATAAAGAGGTTGCCCAGCACTCCGAAAATGCTTTGAAATACACTCGAGACCTTTCCGAATTTGAGAATATCGCGGATTTGTGCCCTGAAATAGTGCTCGTCGAAGCGCTCTTCGGTGAGCTCATAGTCTGCCAGAAATTGCGAAAACCGATTCAGCGGCTCTGCAAATGCGCGGGCTACTTCATTTGCTTCGATGGAAGAAACAATGCGCGCCTGTTGGGCGATAAGCGGCACAAACAAACTGAAAATGCCCACCACAAAAAGTATCATCACAATCAACACAATCAATGCACTGAGCGAGTTGGGTAATCGAAAGTTCTTGATGCGGATTTTGCCCAGAAGGTTCATCAGTGGACGGCCCAGCAGAGAAAGCACCACCGCCAGGATGATGTACACAAAAATGGTACGCAGCTGGTAAACAAGGTAAACAGCCAGAACAATCCCCAGGATTGCACCGATAATTCGCAGCACATTTTTCACCCCCGAAAATTAGAAAAACCAAGGGAATGGTGTGCGGCAACTGAAAAGTCTTTGTTGGTTTAGAAACGCAGCCTCATGCCCATGGGGCTTACTTCAAGATTGTTCAGGATGGGAGAGAGGTTTTTCTTATAATGTCCGCGGTAAATGGCGTACATCACGGCGTCAAGCACCAGTAGAAATCCGCCTTGCACCATGATGGAATAACCCCAGCCTGTGAAACGGTCTCGCTGGTCGGGCATGCGGTTGGCCAGCTCGGTGAGAAAAAGTCCGCTCATGATGTAGCCCACGTCCAGTCCGGCGTTGAGGAGGTAGATTTTCTCGGTTCCGTAGTGCCCGTCAACAGTTTGTTGCCACGATTTTCCCGCGCTTCCTTTGCGCAGACCAAGAAGCCCCACACCGGCAAGCCCTGCGTTCACCACATTCCAGTAAACATTCATTTCGTGAAAATGAAAATCGGCACCTGTTGTCTGCGTCATGAACGCACCGCTTACAGCAAAATTTCCTACTGCCCAACCGCCTAAAGCATACATACTTCGTTTGCCGATTTGGTCTTTTCGTGCGTTGAAAGCATCAATGTCTGACTGCTGCGAAAACACAGGAACCGCAATAAATCCGAAAATGGCGAGTAGAAAAAGTGTACGTGTAAGCATGGTATAATGGGTTTTAGAGTTCAACAAGGCAGCTCTTTGATTGTTCGGATGAATCCAACCCACTCCGGAGGTTTGTCTTACTTGACGGTGAGGTCGGCCGGATCAAACCCAAATAGAAAGAACCGCGTCAGAAAACTGTGCAGACCACGGCTGTAGCCACTTCCGTTGATGGCATCACCGGTAAAAACCCGCGACAAGTGCATTTCAACGTGGGGTGCAATGATTTTACCGACGGGGTTTTTGCTTTGGGCCATTCCCGCGCGATACAAGGTAAACAATCTGCCGTTGTACCACGAGTCGATCACCCTGCGCCATATTTTTACTTCCCATTTCCAGTCCTGCTCGTAGGCGGCCAAAGCAGATTCTTCACCTCCGGCAGCAATCACATCTGCCACGCGAAAAGCACTTTTCATACTCAGGTACAATCCCGTTGAAAACACCGGATCAATAAATCCGGCCGCGTCACCGATACATACCCAGTTTTTGCCGTAAAAGCGCTCGTTGATATTCTGCCAGTTGTTGAATTTCACCACTGGTGTAATGCGTTTTCCGCCCTCTGTAAATTCACGCAGACGCTCATCGCTGCGCACGTAGTGGTCGTATTGTTCCTCGGCAGTGGTTCCGTGTGCAATGAGGTGGGTTGGGTTAATGACAACCCCCAGCGAAACCCTGTCTTTCAAGGGAATACGCCAATTCCATCCGCGCTCCAGGTAATCCACGTGGATATTTCCTTCGTCAATGATTTTCACCTTGTCCCAATGGGCAAAAAGCGCCCAGTCTTTGCGGTCGCCTTCAACGGTTTTTATCATTTCGGTTCGGGCAATCACGCGCGACCTTCCCGAAGCATCCACAATCCAATCTACGCCATCCTCAAAAAAACCATCCGTTTTCAGCAGGGTCTGGTTGTCCAGTCCGATGCGGTTGTCATCGAGCCTCACTATACCAGCCGTGTGCGGAAAAACCACACAACCCGCTTGTTTGGCACGTTGCAAAAGGGTCTCATCAAATTTATCGCGAGGGGTATTGTATGCGTAATCAGGAAGCTTTCCTTTTGCGCGAGAAAAATAGGAAGTGATTGTTTCGTCTTTACTCAGGGTTACAGTCGCACCGGGCTTATGGCGACTGAAAGATTTCACTTCTTCTTCCACGCCCAGTTTTCGAAGCATGGGAATCACTGCAGGCAACAATGACTCGCCTACGATCAAGGGTGGGCGTTTGCCCGTATGGAAAATTCCCACCTTAAACCCCTTCTCAGCCAGCAAAGTAGCCACCGTACTACCGGCAGGACCTCCTCCGAGTACAGCTACAGTTTGTGTTCTATTGCCGTTCATTTCAATTCTGGTTGGGTGTTACAAAGTTAAGGAGTCGTTACTTTTGATGCATGAAGCATCGTCAAAAACCCAATGCTTTTTTCCACGTTTTGTTCACAACCAGCACGGCGATTGCCTTGCTTCTGGTTTCATCCTGCGCTCGTCCTTCGGCCGGTCACCAGGAGAAAAACTTCATCGACATTCGTTGCAAAGAGGGGCCATTTCAAAAAAACACGCCTTGCAGGGTGAGCTTTTCGGATGGTACGGTACAAAACGGAAACATTCGGGTACGGGGTCAGAGTTCGCTCAAATACCCGCGTCAATCTTACAGGATGAAGCTCAACAAGCCGCACTCTTTCTGTGAACTCCCGCAACATAAAACGTGGATTCTGAATGCCAGTTACATAGATCGCTCCTTCATCCGTCACCGATTCAGTTTTGAGCTTTTTCGCCGCTCAGCTCCCGACCGTATCGCCCCGCATGGCTGCTACCAAGAAGTATGGCTCAACGGGCAGTACATGGGTTTGTATTTTGTGAGTGAACGCATTGACCGCGAACGCTGCGGCATATTACCCGGTTACAAGGCAGGTGGAATGCTGTTTAAGGAGCCGCCCGTTTTTATACAATCTGAGCAAAGCACATCCCGACCAGATGAAAAGTACAGGCAGAAGTTTCCGGGCTTTCCCAAGCGGAACGCAACCCATGAAATGCGGAAACTGGAGTTGTTCATTCAAAACAGCGATTCAGCTTCATTCAATGACAGCCTGGACTATTGGTTCGACAGATATAACCTTACCGATTGGGCGCTGCTGCTGCTTTTTACCAACAACACCGATGGCTTGCTTCGCAATTTTTACCTCTACCGCGTGCACCACGGAGCGCCATTCAGGGTGGCGGTTTGGGATTACGACGAAACCTTCGGGCGGTTTGGAGATGGGCGCAGAAATGACTTTGAAGAAATGGTGAATTTGCGGGTGAACAGGCTTTTTGATCGCATGTTGGACTGGACAGACTTTGAAGCACGCCTCGGTAATCGCTGGCTGGAGCTTCGCAACGGCCCCTGGCACCCGGATACAGTGCTGAACCGCGTGGATGCATTGGTTGCTGATGTGGAACCCTACCTCGAACGCCACGAGCGCATGTGGCCTGCTCAAGGTGGTTGGTTTGCCGACAGCCTCACTTTTGAGCAGGAAATTGAACTGATTCGCGATTTTACCGCTCGCAACTACGCCAGGCTGGATAGTGTATTCGAAAATAGAAGCCTCTCTTACTGATTGAGCGGAATGGCCTCGTCGCCTTCTTCGTACAGCACGTAGTTCACGAAAAACTGGAACATCTCGTCCGTGGTTTTCATGTCGCCTTTGGGCTCCCGAATGGTTTGGGGCGGATCAAAGGGCTGAAAGGGATTGCCCGCGGTATTGTCAAAGGTGCCCCATACCTCAATCTTACTGCCTTTCGGGATTTTGAGTATGTGCTTAAAGGTGTAGAAGTACTGCCATCTGAAGTCCCAGCGCGGCAGGTGTACAAGCGGAATGGTGTCGCCGTCCGGGCGAATGGCATAGGCCAAAAACTCCTTGCCGAGCAGGTGCATGTGCGGATTGATGGTGAGTACTGACCAATCCTGCGGTACGCGGTAGGTGGTTTTAAAGGTAACGACCGAATCGGCAGGAATCACAAACTCCGGAATAACGGGCGTATCACCCAGCGTGCCCATCTGCAATTCGCGCATGGGTCGTTGGGGGGGCGTGTCTGAAAACCACAATTTAAAGTGCGACAGGTCAAAGGTATCGAGTGCGCTTGGGCCGTAGTGCATGGTTTGCATCAGAAAGGCCGCCTGCCGCTTGAGGTAGTACCCGCCAATGCCCTCGGGATAGGCCACGGCCTCCACGCCCGGCAGGTAGTTCACCATCGAAGGCGAAAGAGGCGGGTAGGTGCCGTCGTCATTGAGCAGTTGCATGTAGTGATAAGCCGAAAACGAATCGGTGGTATCGGGGTCAACGATGGTTTCGCCCTGCCAGATGTCGCTTTTCTTACCATCGGGGTAGTTGATCAGGCTGCCGTTCATGTGGTGCACAAGCTGGCGGTTGCCCGGCACAAACTCCACTGCGCGCAAGAAGGTGTCGGCCGGCAGCTCAAAGGGAACCTTGATGTAAAGAAAAAGGTCGCGGTTGTTTCCCGGAATCCATACGGTATCTTTCATCGAAACAATCCTGTCGGGCGGGCCGAGCACCGATGCGCGGTCAAAATCGGGCAGGGGAGGAAGGTCGTCAGCACGTCCTTCAAGCGCTCCTTCTTCAAACCACCGCTGAATCATGGCAATTTGCTCGTTGGTTAACCCGCGCTCGTTGGCGTAGCTTTGGTATTCGCGGTTGGCCGGCCACGGAGGCATAAAGCGGGTTTCGGTCACGTGGGCAATCATTTTGGCGCGCTTTTTCACGTCCTGATAACTCACCAGCGGAAACGGCCCGGCCTCACCCAGCCGGTGACAAACCGCGCAATGCTCAAAGATGATGGGGGCGATGTGCCTGTTGAATGTTAAGGCAGTATCGTCGGTGCCTGTATGCGCACTTTCCTTTTGCCGGGTGGGCTGGCATGCCGCCAAAAGCAGGATGGTGATTCCGGTTGAAACTACTCGATAAAACATCCTACTGCCTGGGTTTTATCGGGTTCTATGCTTTCTCCGCGATGCATGGAGCTAATCGCTTCGTGAAGGTATTCGCGCTCCACCTGCAGTTTCTTCTGCCCGAGGCTGATGGCCCAGTCGTCAATGGCTCCCTGGTACAAAATGCTTCCATCCGGCCCGCAGAGAAATACCTCGGGCGTGATGGTGGCATTCAAGGTGCGCACAAGGCTCATTTCCGGATCGAGCATCACCGGAAGTTCCAGGTTGTACTTGCGGATGTACTGCCGTATTTCCGAAACGGGGTAGAAGGTTCCGGCCACCACACCCACAAACAGGAGGGAGTCTGAGGTCCACTCACCCACAAGCTCATTGATTCTGAGCGCGTAACTCTGGCACAGCGGACATTCGGGCGAGAGAAATACAAACACCACTTTTTTGTCGGCCAGTTCACCCAGCTCAAAGGAGGAGTCGTCGAGTTGAACCAGTGTAACTTCCGTCCAACGAGGCTTGGAACAGGAAACCGCGAGGAACACAAACATCATAGCAAACATCCACAAATGACGCATGTGGCAAAGATAGTTATTGCGACGCCCATGATAAATGGCCTAAGAAGAATCTCTATGGCAGAACTTTGTGTTTTAGGTTTATCCCAAATTAAGCAATTGGCCCTGCCAATGCATATTGTGGGTCTATATCCTTTGCGCTCATTGTGGTTAAGCCTTTTTACTGCCAGCCGTGCCGCAGGTTGAAAGGCCTAAGCGTACCGGGTAAACGTATTTAGAACACCTTGTAAATCAACAATTGCGAATAAGTTTGAATGAGACTTCTCCACTTCGCGTTTCGTACCTCTACGCTTCGGTCGAAGTGACAAATAGACAAATTATTTGTTACTAGATTGAATTCTATCCCGTTTTAAAGCGTTTGCCCAAGCTTTCAATGATTTTGCCCCGGAAGGCTTCTTTAAATCCCAAATAATCCCAAAAGAGCAGCCCTGAAAAGAGGATAGGAAAGTTGCACGATGGGTTAAAGACGGGCGAAAGGTGAGGTGTTTTAGTTGGATACTAAACAATTAGTTAGGACGGATTGACTTCCTGGCTCCACGACCTTTCAAACGACTCCAAACACCTTTATAGCAAATATGCAACCACACACTTTGAGAGGAAATGACGCGTTTTTACGCTCATCAACTGAAAACCAACATGTATGAACAATCGAAAATTAGGATTTGCCCGTGGGCGGCTCCTCGCATTGGGGTTGCTTATTGTTATTGCCGGTTGCGGTGGTAGCGGAGACAGCGCCTATACGGACACTGTTTCGGAGCCGCATGTACCGTCTCAGAAGGCATCTGTGGAAACGCAGCAACCTCGCGAGAGCAGGATGATCAGAACCGGTCGACTGGTCTTTGAAACCGAAGACCCTTCCGCCACGCGTTCATTCCTGGTAGAGGAAATCAACCTACGGGATGGCTATATTACCTCCGATGAAACGAGTAAATCGTTAAACCGACTGAGCACCACGCTGGAGGTTCGCATTCCGTCGGAGCAGTTTGGGGGTTTTTTAGAGCGTGTTTCCGATCATGTAACGAGGTTTGATACCCGCCATATTTCAGCCCGGGATGTTAGCGAGGAATATGTGGACGTGGAAGCCCGGCTCAAAACCAAAAAAGATCTTGAGACCCGCTATCTTGAGCTGCTGTCAAAGGCTGTGACCATTTCGGAGATGCTTGAGATTGAACACCAGATCGGGTTGCTCAGGGCCGAAATTGAGTCCATGGAAGGCCGACTGAAATACCTCGACAACAGGGTGTCGTATTCCACGCTGAGCATTACCTACTATGAGCTGACGCCCGAGGAAAAGCGTTTCGGTTCGCGGTTTATTGTGGCGTTTAAAAGCGGGTGGGACAACCTTATCTCCTTCCTGATTATGATGACCCACATTTGGCCGTTTTTCGCCATCGGTATTGCCATTGCGCTTGGCTTTAGCTATTTCGGAAAACGCAAGCGGACGAAATAGGAGTATGGAAATGCGCATCATTGGGTAGTTACCTGCGAACGCTCCATTGCATTTATGCTTATATTGTGCTGTGTTCTCCTCACAGGGAATGGCACATAGACATTGGCAGACACACTCAGGAAATATGCAGCCCTTATTACAGTGCTCGCCCTGTTTTCGGATGGTTTTTCACAGTCCGGAATCAGCGTGGAGTCCAACCGGAGCAGCTACACAGTGGGCGACGAGATTGTTGTTGAATATCGCTCCTTGAAGGGTATCAATGCAGTTGGCGTTCCCGAGGGAAGTGGCTTTGAACTGAGCAGACCCGGCTGGCGGTACATCATCAAGATCGCGGATGCACAAGGCGAAGTCACCTTTGTATGGCGTTACCACCTCAGGGCCCTGAAACCCGGCTTGCTCGTAATTGAAAGTCCGGATTTCTGGATGGAAGGCACGCTTCTCAAGGCAAACAAGCATTTTTTGTTCATTCACGAAAAACCGCTGATTGTGGCGGCCGGAGACCTGCGTGAACTCAAGCTTGCCGATCCGGAAACATTGGGTGAATTACCCATTCGGTACGTTGTGACCTCAAGCTATGGCTATGTACAGCGCATGTTTCGTGGGCAGTGGCATTTTGCGCGTAAACTCAGTGCGGAAGAGGTGTTGGAGATTCAGGAAAAGACGTCAGTCCGTAGGCCGTAGGAACTATATTCAGCATTGGTTTCACCCCAATTGCTACCTTTAGCCACCTTTCACGGAGGTATGCGAACATCATTCCTGTTGCTTTTTCTGTTGACGGCTTTCGGGGCTGCCGGTGCGCAAAGCGAGCCGGGGCCTGAAGACTATCGCGTGGAGCTTTCGGCTTTTTCGGTGAAAGGCATTCCCACTACCGGAACCATTTCGCTGCTCAATGACAGTTTGATGAACAATTGGGGCCAGGGAGCTGTGCCTGCCGTGGTCAACGGTGAGCGCAGGTACATTGATTTTCAAGGAGGGGAAGGCTCTTTTACCGTCAGTTTCGACCGAAACGAGCCCTTTTCGATACGCGTGGGGCAGTTTGCACACGTGCAGGATATGACCCCCATGCCTCTGTGGCTGTCGGTTTTGCCGCCGCTGATTGCCATTGCACTGGCGCTGGTTTTTAAGGAAGTGATAGCCTCCCTGTTTCTGGGCTTGCTGTTTGGCGCCGGATGTGTGGGCTACTACAGCACGGGCTGGAGCGGTGCAGCGGGTGGGTTTTTCAGGGTGATTGATACCTACATCATTTCGGCACTCAACGACTGGGGCCACCTGGCTGTGATTCTTTTTTCGCTCTTTATCGGTGCCATTGTGGCCATCGTCACCAAAAACGGCGGTATGCTGGGTGTGGTGAATCGCATTTCGCGATTAGCCAAAACGCCCCGCTCCGGACAGCTTACCACATGGGGAATGGGTCTCGCTATTTTCTTTGACGACTACGCCAATACACTGGTGGTGGGTAATACCCTGCGGCCCGTAACCGACCGATTGCGCATCTCGCGCGAAAAACTGAGCTACATTGTGGATTCTACCGCTGCACCCATGGCAGCCATTGCCCTTGTTACTACGTGGATAGGTGCACAGCTTGGCTATATTGACGACGGCTTGAAAATCATCAATGCCGATGAAACGGTTATCGCTTCGGGTAGTTACGCCGTGATGGTGCAGTCGCTGGCATATTCGTACTATCCCATTCTCACGCTGGTCTTTATTTTTATGCTGGTGTGGATGGGGCGCGATTACGGTCCGATGTACCGCGCCGAAGTGGCCGCCCGCAAACGACCCGAGGGTCAGGCGGACAAAAACTACCAGCAAAGCAAGGAACTGGAGGCCCTTCAGCCCGAGGACGGTATCAATCTCCGGCCGCTCAACGCCATCATTCCCATTGCGGTGGTGATTTTTGGAACCGTAGCCGGTTTGCTCATTACAGGCTGGGATTCGGCAACATGGGCGCAAAGCGACACCGGATTTTTCAGAAAACTGGCACTTAACATCGGCGATAGCGATTCATACACTTCGTTGTTGTGGTCTTCGCTTGCCGGACTTGCCACTGCCATTCTGCTCACCGTAACCCAAGGCATCATGCCGCTGGGCGACACGCTCGAGGCCATGTTTACAGGTTTTAAAACCATGCTTGGGGCCATTGCTATTTTGGTGTTGGCGTGGTCGCTGGCGGCCATTACCGAACAGATGCACAGCGCCGATTACCTTACGGGCATCCTCACCGGAAACATTCCTTATTGGTTGCTGCCAGGACTTACTTTTTTGCTGGCCGCTTTGGTTGCGTTTTCAACGGGTTCGTCGTGGGGCACCATGGCCATACTCTACCCGTTGATGCTACCACTGAGCTGGTCGGTTTGCATGGCGGCCGGTTGTGATATGGCAGTGGGGCAGTCTATTTTCTTTCACGTAGTATCGGCGGTGCTGGCCGGCTCCGTGCTTGGCGACCATTGTTCACCCATTTCCGACACCACCATACTTAGCTCCATGGCCGCGTCGGTGAACCACATAGCGCACGTTCAAACGCAGTTGCCCTATGCGCTCACGGTGGGTGCTGTGGCCTTTGTGCTTTCGGTTGCAGCGGCACTGCTGCAAGTAAACGGACTGGTTTTTATTGCCCCGGGAGTCCTTGTGTTGTGGCTGGTGATCAGGGTAGTGGGGAAGGAGGTTGAGGGCAGGGGGCGGTAGCACTGAGCAAACGGTTGAGCCGATCAACTTCAAATTATCTGTCAAGGTCGTTCCGGTGGGTTTAAGGCTTTCATCAGAACGGAATTGGGTTTAGGCTTCCCATCTCTGCTTCCATTTTAAAACCACGGAAGATTGGAGTAAGTTGTGCGGATTTTTAGTGGAAGTAGCACGCAAGGTGGTTTCCACCGGCATCCATCGTCTAATTGTCTCATCGTCTAATCAGCCCGTCACCAATCATCTCATCATCTCATTACCACATCATCTCATCAACCTGTATCTTTGTTCAATGAAGCCAAACATTGATTCTGAAACCGCAGCTTATACCCTGGTGGACGATGCAGCCATAGCGCAGTTTCAACAAATGCTTGGGGCAGAGCATGTATTTGAAGATGCCGAAACACGCACCCTATACGGACACGACGAAACGGAAGACCTCAGCTTTCCGCCGGAGGTTGTACTGAAACCGGAGACGCCTGACGAAATAGCCGCTGTTTTGCGCTATTGTAACGAGCGGCGGATTCCGGTAACGCCCATCGGTGCGCGCACAGGTTTGAGCGGGGGAGCGCTGAGCCTCTTTGGTGGCGTGGGCTTATCACTCGAGCGACTGAACCGCATACTTCATATAGACACCCAAAACCTCCAGGCCACGGTTGAACCCGGTGTGATTACCCAGGTGTTTCAGGAATCCGTTGAAGAACACGGGCTCATGTATGCGCCCGATCCGGCAAGCAGGGGCTCGTGCTTTATCGGTGGAAATATCGCTGAGAACTCTGGCGGACCAAGGGCACTGAAGTACGGAGTGACCAAAGACTTTGTGCTGAACCTGGAGGTGGTGTTGCCCAACGGCGAAATCATCTGGACGGGCGCCAATACCCTCAAAAACTCAACGGGTTACAACCTTACCCAGTTAATGGTTGGCAGCGAAGGCACGTTGGGCATCGTAACCAAAGCCGTGATGAAATTACTGCCCAAACCAGGCCACAATATGCTGATGCTGGTTCCATTCAACAGCGCTGAAAAAGCCTGCGAAGCGGTTTCGGCCGTGTTCAGGGCGGGTATTACACCATCGGCGATGGAGTTTATGGAGCGCGATGCCATTGACTGGTCCTTGAAATACGTGGATGATGTTTCCCTGCCGGTGGGCGAGGAGGTGGCAGCACATCTGCTGGTGGAAGTGGATGGAAACAATCCGGAACAACTGATGGAAGAGTGCGAGAAGATTAGCGCCTTGATGGAAGATTACGGTGCCACAGACGTTCTTTTTGCCGATGACGAACAGCAAAAAAACACCCTGTGGAAATTGCGCCGCAAGGTAGGGGAGGCGGTAAAGGCTCATTCAGTATATAAGGAAGAGGATACGGTCGTTCCGCGCTTTGCACTTCCGGTGCTGTTGAATGGGGTGAAGGAAATTGGAAGAAAATACGGGTTTCATTCGGTGTGTTACGGACATGCCGGCGACGGTAACCTGCACGTGAACATTATTCGCGGGGAGCTCTCCGAGGAACAGTGGAACGAGACCCTTCAAAAAGGAATCCGCGAAATTTTTGAGCTCACTGCCTCGTTAGGCGGTACCATTTCCGGTGAGCACGGTATCGGTTACGTGCAACGACCATTCCTCGATGTGGTATTTTCATCTACGCACCGAAACATCTTTCAACAAATCAAACAGGCTTTCGACCCCCGTGGTATACTCAACCCCGGCAAGGCAATCTGAGGTCTTCCTTGGTTAACGGGAAATACTATAATTAAAACCGGATTGCGGTTGATTTTCCAAACTTCACGCTCAAACGAATGGCGTATTTTCTAAGATGAACCACTTATTTCAATCGGCAAAACCTAACGCATGAAAAAATATTAGAATTAAATAACCACATTTTCAGTCACATATAACGAAAAGAGGTGTAAAAGCAATAAAAAACTGTTTTGGGGCTTGCTTCAGTAGGTGTGTTTCTATACTTTTGGACTGCGTTAACTTTAAAAGGCCGCTGCCACCCCCCGGTAGCATTTCGATACGAAAAGGCCTATGCGAAGTTTTTCTGTTTCATAGCTTCAAAAGCCCTCCACGGAGGGCTTTTGAATTTTATGGCATGTGCATAGCCTTCGTACAGAGAGAGGTCTTGTTATCGCAAATCAATTACTTCCGCGCCGGGAAACTTCGATTTTTCAAAGGCAAATGTGCCGCTGGGAATACTTTGGTCGGCCTTGAATGACTGCAACTCGTAGGTGTAATTGTCGCCTTCCTTGCCCATCACTTCAACTTTCAGCAGTTCCAGTTTCTCGCTGTCAACGTGCACCTTTACGGTGTGAAAAGATGAATCGCCCGGCTTTACGGGGTGCAATTTAATTTGGTGGGCTTTGCGTCCGTTTACGTCTCCTGTGCCATCGTAGAACTGCTTAAACCCCGACTCCCAAATGGTAAAAAGCTTGGAAGGATTCAGCGCATTGTCTTCTTCGGTGGCTTCGTAATCCACGTATACCTCGTTGCTTTCGCTCTGAAAGGTCCATCGGGTATCCCCATCACCAATCACCACATCTTTGTCGAGTTTAACCCGGTACTTGTCTCCGGCCACCACAATGCTACCGGATTTTTTCATGGCGATATCGCTTTGGAGATCGACCAGACTCATGGTAAAATCGGCAGAAAAATTCTTGTAAGCCTTGGTTTTGTCGCTCACTGAATTTAAAATGTCTATTGCCTTTTGATCCTGGCTCATTACTCCCGAGGTAAACCCTAAGGTTATGAGGATCAATGTTGCGATGGTTTTCATAAGTCTCGTTTTAATTGTCAGATTGCTCCCTGTTCAAGAACTGTTCCAAACTGTATTCATCAGGGATAAGCACCTGGCGTGCTTTGCTTCCCTCAAAAGGCCCCACCACACCGGCGGCTTCCAACTGGTCAATTATGCGTCCTGCGCGATTGTAGCCGAGCTTGAGTTTTCGCTGCAATAATGAAGCAGAGCCTTGTTGATGAATAACCACCACACGGGCAGCATCTTCAAATAGATCGTCGCGGTCTGCGTCATCAAAGTCTGCCATACCACCGCTGCTTTCGTCCTGGTATTCAGGCAAGAAGTAGGCGCTGGGGTATCCGCGCTGGCTTCCGATGAATTGCGTGATTTCTTCCACTTCGGGTGTGTCCACAAAACCGCATTGGATACGGGTTGGTTCATTGCCCAGCGACAGCAGCATATCTCCGCGACCAATCAACTGATCGGCACCGCCGGCGTCCAGGATGGTGCGCGAGTCAATCTTTGATGTTACCCTGAAAGCAATGCGCGCCGGAAAGTTGGCCTTGATGATACCCGTTATCACATTCACCGACGGACGCTGCGTGGCAATAATCAGATGGATACCAATGGCGCGTGCCAACTGCGCAAGTCGTGCAATGGGGCCTTCCACTTCTTTTCCGGCCGTCATTATAAGGTCGGCAAACTCGTCAACTACCAATACGATATAGGGAAGGAACCTGTGCCCTTCTTCCGGGTTGAGCCTGCGCTTTACAAATTTGGCATTGTACTCCTTGATGTTTCGCACCTGCGCCATTTTCAGTAGCTCATAACGTTCATCCATTTCCACACATAGCGAATTCAAGGTAGTAACCACCTTGCTGGTGTCGGTAATAATGGCTTCCTCGGTATCGGGGAGTTTGGCCAGAAAATGGCGCTCAATCTTATTGAAAAGGGTCAGTTCTACCTTTTTGGGGTCAACCAACACAAACTTAATCTGCGAAGGGTGTTTCTTGTAGAGAAGCGAAACCAGGATGGCGTTCAGACCTACCGATTTACCTTGTCCGGTAGCTCCTGCCATCAAAAGGTGGGGCATTTTGGCCAGGTCGGTTACAAAGGTCTCGTTCGAAATGGTTTTTCCCAGCGCAAGGGGCAATTCAAAGTCACTGTTTTGAAACTTGTCAGAAGCTATGAGCGAGCGCATGGAAACCACTTCGGGCTTGGAGTTGGGTACTTCAATACCGATGGTTCCTCGTCCGGGAATAGGTGCGATAATTCTGATTCCAAGGGCGGCCAGACTAAGCGCAATATCATCCTCCAGGTTCTTGATTTTTGAGATACGCACGCCTGCTTCCGGAACGATCTCATACAACGTTACGGTTGGCCCAATGGTAGCCTTGATGCGCGAAACACCTATTTTGTAATGTCCGAGGGTTTCAACGATTTTGTTTTTGTTGGCCTCAAGTTCTTCCTTATCTACATTGATATTGCCGTCGCCATGCTTTTCAAGTATGTCGAGTTTGGGGAACTCATAGGACGACAAATCGAGGGTAGGGTCGTAGTCTTCGAGATTTTTGAGGCGGTCTTCAATTTCTTCCTCGCTCAATTCTGCCTCCGGACTGCTAACTTCAACCTCCAGTTCGTCATCGGCAGAGCCTGCGTCCTGTGTTTCCCGGGGAGTTTCGGCCAATTGATCTGCTTCTTCTACGGGTGTTTCCGGTTCAACCTGCCTCACGGTAAACTCGAGTTCCGCTTCGTCAATGTCATCCTCGTCATCGCTCAGCAAATCGTCAATTACGTCATGGCTTCGGCCCTCAAAGTCACTTTCATCCGGAATTTCTGCTTCTTGCTCAGGTTCAGCAACCGGATTTTCTTCGGAATCGGATACTCCTCCTGACCTAAAAAACCGCTGATATGTTGAACCAAACAGGCCGGTGAGTAACTGCGGCGACAGATTGAAACCAACCATCAAAAAGCCAACCCAGCCAAAAAACACGAGGGCACCGGTACCGAAACCGCCAAGCGCGCTGTGCAGCCAGTGATGAACATGATAACCGAATGCACCACCCAGGTAGGGATGGTTAACCCCGAACATTGCGGTGAGGGTGAGGGGCACGAGCAGAAACAGCGCCAGCAGGTAGGAAAGGGTTTTTCCTATGGGGAGCACCCAGGTTTTGAATAAAATGCGCAACCCCGTTAACCCGGTAATCAGCACCAGCCCGAAAGACATCACTCCAAACCCTGCGTGAATCAACAGGTGGCTGAGCAGTGCGCCAAATTTGCCGAGCCAGTTTTCAACCTCAATTTCGGGGTTCATCATAAACTCCCACCACGAACCGCTGAGTTGACTTTGGTCGTGTTTCCATGTGAAGAAAAACGAACACATAGCCACCGTAATAAAAAGGGTGATTAAGAGAAGGAGTAGGCCGATGATGCGCTTAAAACGCTCACTTTGCAAAAAGGCCAGCACACTTCCGATCACTGATCGCAATGTGCTGCCTTTGGTTTTGGTGTTTTTTTTTGCAGACGATTTCGCTGCCATGTGTATTGGGCTTTCGCGGAAAAACTCCGCATTGCTTTAAGCTTCCAAAGTTAGGTGAAACTACAGGAGCTCGCCCATCAAGCACGCTGCTGTTTTAACAGCGGTTTGTTAACGAAATTCCGCGCTTATTCTCCTCCCATGGCGCCCATGGTTTTCTGAAACTCATTGAAGTCCATATGGGTGTATCCATCGGGGATTGAAAACTCATCTTCGCTTACTTTTCGCTTTTCAACACTTTCGGCTTCAAGGGTCATGATAAACTGGCCGGTAGAGGTGGAATACTTCAACGGAAAACCTTTCAATCCGGGAAGAGAGCTGTTCTTGCTGCTGGTGAGTTTGTCGGTGTAATAGATTTCAAGTACGATCTCCTGACCGTCTTCCTCCACGCGCATGATGGCTTTTTTGCAGTCGTATCCGGCAATGTTTTTTGTTTCGTTTACGTACTCAAAATCGGGCACATCGTCTTCGCCGCGCATCTCTTTTCTGCTTTCCTGATCAAGAACAACGGCCATTTTCTGTCCCATCATATCCATCAGCATCACACCGGTTTCGGCGGCGTTGTCCATAATGGTGGTTTGCTTCATTCCCATTGAGAGGGGCTGCTCCAGTTTGGTCATCTCTCCTTTCATGGTAGTGATGGATTGCGAGGGAAGCATGGAAGCGTAAGGTGCCATTTCTTCAGGAAGGTTCTCGTAGGTGATCTTATAGGTAATCACGCCCTCAAAGGACTGCGCGTTCAGGTTAAAAACGAACCCAAGGGCAACCATGCTCAGGGACCAGCGAATCATCATGTTTTTCATGGAGTTAAAAATTAAAGGTGGAAATTACTTCTTCTAGTTCTGCTTGCAGGCGCTCAACCGGTACACGGTCATAACCGGGTTCCGGAACGAGGCTCGATTCGTTTATTCCCAAACTTTGTACCGAAACTGCTTTGAAACGCATACGGATTCCCATTTGTTCGAGGTCGTATTGCAGCAGCACGCCGTCAATCTCGTGAAACTGTGTGCACCAATTGGGGTTGGGTATGTTAATCGCGTCGGTGAAATAAATGGTCATTTCGGGCATGGAGATATGGTCAAAAATACCGATGGCCTTTTTACAAGGTAATCCGGCAATGGTGTCCAACTCACCGGTTTCGATAATGGTTAGCCGGGGCATTTGATTGAGCTGCCCTAAAATATCCGACTCATTGTATTGGGATTCAATCTTTTTCTTGAAGATTTTGATCTGATGAACCATACTGCGCTCGTTGCCGTTCACCACAAACCTGTTTTTGAATAGTCCCCCTACCGTTGATAATTCTGTGGAATAAACGCCCTTGTTGAAGTGCATGGTCATCTTTTCCGGCAGGAGGCTCGTCATCAAACCGCTGTCGTCCTCGAGTGTTGGAAAGGTGATTTTGTACTCAATGACGCCCTGCTGGGGCCGCTGATCGAAAACCTTGATTTTGTCGCAAGACCCCAGTAAGAATATGATAACAAGGCATATAGCCGCATGAAAGGCGAGCGGCCTACGTTTCTGGAGTAAGGAAAAGTTGGTCATGATCATTCAGGGTGCCAATATAGTTAATCTGTGCTTTTGGAAGCAACCTTGTTTGTTTCAGTGCACAATATGTTTGTTTGAGAATGTTCAGGCCGGCTAATCGCAGTGCTTGTGTACCTTTGCCGGAGATTTTTCACTATGCATACCATACAGTTTGTAATTAACGAATCAGAAATAACCGCAGGCACACGAGGTGCTAGTCTTGGGGCAAAAGCGGTTGAAATAGAAGCGCTCAAGAAGAACGACGACCTTTTTGTGCGTTCCCCGGTGCACGCTATTGCCCACCGCAACAATGCCCTCTACGATCGTACGCGCTTTCCGCTGGCTAAGCGCATTGATGCTTTCAGCGAGGTGTTTGCTGATACGGCACGCGTGGTGGCAGATGTGATAGACTCAGGGTATTTTCCGCTGGTTATTTCCGGTGATCACGGCAACGCCGCGGGTACCATTGCCGGACTTAAAATGGCCCGGCCCGACCAGCGAATGGGCGTGATTTGGATTGATGCCCATGCAGACATGCATTCGCCTTACACCACCCCTTCGGGCAACATGCACGGAATGCCGCTGGCTATTTGCCTCAACGAAGACAATGAAAGCTCCCGAATCAATGACCCCGACAGCGAAACATCGGGATACTGGAACAACCTGAAAGCTTTTGGCGATATCGCTCCCAAAATTCAGTACGACGACCTCGTTTTCTTTGGCGTTCGCGACGTGGAAGAACCAGAGGTTCAACTCATGCAGGAACGCAACGTGCCCAACTATACCGTTGAGACCGTAAAAAAACGCGGCGTGAAAAAATGCGTAACCGAAGTGCTTAACAAGCTCAAAGACTGCGATTATATCTACATTTCGTTCGACGTTGACAGCATGGACCCGAACATCGTTTCGAAGGGTACTGGCACGCCTGTGAAAAATGGGTTCCGTCCTGCTACCGTTCTCGAAATTATGCAACTCATCATTGCTTCAGGCAAGGTAGCATGTCTTGAAATTGTAGAAGTAAA
>REDV01000042.1 GCA_007695365.1 Cryomorphaceae bacterium
CGGCATCTCATCCCACGTCCGTCCTTCCAGCACACGCCCGGTTTTCTTTTTGTTGGTGCCACCCCATTGTTTAAAGAAAAAGGCTACGTCGGCTTGCTCACACTGGTTTTTGATGTCGGTAACCCACGTGGTTTTCATGGGGCGTGGTTTTCGGCCGCTTTCGCCGCCTACAATTACCCAGTCGATGCCTTTGAGATTCATATCGGGCAACGGGCCGATCAATGGTTCGCAGGAGAGAAACTTAATGTGTGCCTTGGTGGTGCGCAACAAATCAATGCGCGGCTTTACTTTTTCGTTTTCTACCGAAACCCCCATCCAGATATTGGGGCTCCAGTTGAGCAGCCCTTCCTTGTCGTATTGCTGCAATACCTCGGGGCGCTTGGTAAGCACCTGAAAGATGTGTTGCTGCAAGTCGTTCATTACTTCAAACACCTTTTGAATAAACCGGATGGGCACCCCGGGGTGAAACAGGTCGCTCATGGAGTTGACAAAAACCACTTTGGGTTTTTTCCAACTGTATGGCGTGTTCAATTCTTTTTCGTGCGTGCGGATTTGAAAACCGTCGCTGTATTTGTCCACGCCCATGGCCTTTAGCCGTTTGGTCATTACTTCGGCATAGCAAAATTTACATCCCGCCGAAACCTTGTCGCACCCCGTGGTGGGGTTCCAGGTCATTTCCGTCCACTCTATGCTTGATTGTGCCATGGTTACTCTTTTATGCTGTATTCGACAATGACCTTTTTCTTAAATACATTGTCATAGTTTACTTTAGGAGCTATACCTTCATATTGTATCCGTGTTTTCAACTTTTTAAATACGGGTTGCGTGTGCTTCGGTATATGACCGCGTTCAAAAGTAAAAAGAAGTACGTCTTTATTTGATTTCAATTCTCCATTCAATAGTTTCTCTTCAAGTTCATGCTGAAAGCTCTCAATCTTTGTCATTTTCTGTCCGTCAAACATATCCAATTGACCTTTTTTCTGATCATCATCAATATCAAAATTAGCTTCTCCGTTGATCTGATTCGTACTCCAGGCAATTCTCAGGAATTTATCAACAGCCCGAAAGTGTTTCGCACCGAAGATGATACCATAGATATTTGGGCCTTTTTTAATCGAATAGGGAAACAATTTGAGATCGGTTGATTTGGGTAGACGAGACTCGATTTTCCCTAACACTGCCCGATGCATAAGCTTCTGACTTGTTTTCTCAAGTTCTTCCGGATCAAAATCCAGAACCCTTTTAAACTCATCAGTCAGACCAAGTCGCTTAAAGTAGGAAGAGGAAACATAATACAAGAAATCTAATGTATTGAGCTTCTCTAATGCGGTGATATACTCTTTTGAGATAAACTTAATCCCATTTTGATCAAGGAAAACCAATGAGGGATATTTATCCATAGCCGGAAGCAATTCAAAAAATAATTCCCCTGCATCCTGATTGTAATAGTTGATCTGTGCAAAATGCTTGAACTTCGGATGCTCTTCGAGAAAATCTTCACAGTTTTTCTGCAAAAGCTGGTATTTCTTTGAATCATATTCATTGAAATGCAATGTGATTTTCGTCTTCTTTTGGAAAATCTGTCCTAAAAATGAATCAATTTTTTCGAGTACCCGAATAGAGCTTCCTGCGATCTTCTCAGCATCGTAGCCTGGACCAGAGAAAAAATCGAAAATGTGGATTTCTGGAAAGCCGTGCAATACAACGGTTGGAATCCATTCTTGCGCATATGCTTCGAACATTTCAAGTTTTGCTATAGTTCCTTTATCAAAAGGCTCGAGGTGTATGTCTTTAGAAGGCATGGCACTGAGATTTCTTGTAGGCTTTTATGTCAAATTTTTCTTTCATTTTATTTTGCATAGTTAAGGACTTCGTTCGTAATCTATTTACGTACTGCATTTTTCACCCCAATTTTCGATCAATTCCCGTTCTGCGCTTAAAACTATTCATTTGCAAGCAGAAACGGCCAAAGACGATGGCCGGGTGTACTTGCTGTTGTTCGGCAAATTGAATAAAATCATCATCGTTTGGTTTAAAGCACTTCATCAATAATTCGTCCCAGGCTGCCGGGTCAATCAATTGGTTTTGGGCAAAGCGATTGGCTTCTTTTTCCAAAGGATCATTTGCGTACTCGCTGGTCTTCTCTTCAAAGTCAACAAAACTATTTTGCTTGTCGCCTGTGAGGTGCAAATAGACATGGCCCAACTCGTGAAAAAGATTAAAGGCGTAATTATCTATTCGGTCGTAAGTTACTGATAAGCCGATAACCGGATTTTCGGCTTGCCAAAAAGAAATGCCTTCGACCGCACAATGGTCCGGTTTGGCTAAGTGCACCAGCTTTATGCCGAATGCCGAAAGTTCGGTTTCTGATTTCTCCAAAACAGATTCGTTTTCCCTGAAAATAGTTTTGAGTCGTTCAGTTAACTTATTTACACCTTTCGCATCAAACTTTTTCACCTTTAAATCACTTGCTTTATGGGCTATGAGTTTTTTCCAGACTTCCAGATAGTGCGGATTTACCGCCCGTTTGAGGGACTTACGATAATGTGCCGGAGCTTCTTCCAAAAAACTTTGCGATGTGGAAGAAAGTAAATCAGTTCCAAACACGTGTTTCAAATGCGGAATGTCCTTTTCCACATTGCCTGTTATGATGTTCTGTTTCTTGAGATAGGGCACCGGAAACTTCGATTTAATCTCCTTCCATTGCGCAATGCGTTCGAGCTGGGTCCGGTTATTTATTTTGGCTTTGTCCACTTCATAATTCTGCATAAGGTTGAGCCAAATGCTTTCATCCATATCGAGCGCAGCGGCAACTTTTACGCAGACGTCAGTATTGAAATCGCGTTTTCCCTGCAACATTTCATTGAGTTGCGATTTTTGAATACCGACGAGCCCGGCAAATTCATTCTGACTGATTTTGCGGAATTTGAGTTCGTCCAGTAAGATATCACCCGGATGAATAAGATGGCCGGGAATAAGGTTTTTGAGGTGTTTGTTTGGTGTCATGACGTGGTGCTTTTATTCGTAGTGTTTGCTCACTTCTTCTATACTCAGAACGTCGATTTTGTGCGGAGGCTCGTCGCTGGCCACTTCCTGAAAAATTAAGCGGTACTGCTGATTGATGCGAACAGAACTTTTTCCTTTTCGGTTACCACTCAACTTTTCGTAGTTCAAACCGGTAAATTGCATCAGTTGCTCAATCTCGCTTACTGAGCGCAATCTTGTCACTGTTTTAATGAACTGTTTAATCAATGCAGGATTGGATTTAAAGACCTTCGATTTCGGACGCTTACCTTCGTACAGATCGGCAAGTTCTTCATTATCAAAAGTAATTTCCATTCCTAAAACGATTCAAAGGTAC
>REDV01000043.1 GCA_007695365.1 Cryomorphaceae bacterium
CGAGTGTGACTACACCATTACGCGCATCTGGACTGCTACCGATGATTGTGGAAACACCGCTACCACCATGCAGGTAATTACTGTACAGCCGGGTGAGGAGAGCGATGCAGCACCGTTTGATGCTGTTGACGTAACCAACGGCGACATTCTGCTCACAGCATTCCCCAATCCTATGGTAAGTGAAGCCAACGTTCGATTTGCCATTCCTTACGAGAGCCGCGTGCGCATCGAGATCTACAACCTCGAAGGCAAAATGATGGAAGGTCTCTTTGAAGGACGTGTTCCTGCTGAGCAGGAGTACCTGCTACCTCTGAACGTATCCAGCTTTAACCAGGGTATGTACCTCTGCAAACTGGTAACCGAACGCGAAACAAAAGTTGAAAAACTGATCATCGTTCGATAGTTGGTTTTTGATTGAAAAAAGAAAAGGGCTGCCCTCGGGTGGCCCTTTTTTTATGCGTGACTGCAGATTCACGATTACGAGCAGACAGTATCACACACATAGGGTTAATTTTGCATCAGCCCATGAACAGGATTCTTTATTATCTCGTACTTCTGCCCGTTTCCAAACTTCCCTTTGGGGTACTGTACGGGGTTTCGAACGTGATTGGGTTCCTGCTTTACCATGTGATCCGCTACCGCAGAAATGTGGTCCGAAACAATCTGGTGAACGCATTTCCCGATAAGCCGTTGAGTGAAATCATCGCCATCGAGAAGAAATTCTACCTGCACTTGTCAGATTTGCTGGTTGAAGCCATCAAAATGTTTTCCATCACCGAGGCCGAAATCTCCAAACGTTTTGTAGGCCGGAATATGGAAGAACTCGACCGGCTTTTGAGCCTCAACAAAGATGTAATACTCACCGGCGGTCATCTCAATAGTTGGGAGTACCTTGCTCTTTACGGAAATGCTTTGACGAAATTCAGAATGGGTGGTGTGTACAAATCGCTTTCCAACCCGTTTTTCGAAAAAAAGATGCGAGAGGCACGCGAGAAATTTGGTGTTCTGCTTATTCCAACCGAACAGGCTTTTCATTTCTTTGAGCAGCCGCGCGACGAGCGGGTGGTGATGATTTTTGCCACGGATCAGTCGCCACGAAAACCTGAAAAGGCCTATTGGACCACTTTCCTCAACCAGGAAACAGGCGTACAGCCGGGTGCAGAAATTTTTGCCCGGAAATACAAATTGCCCGTGGTTTACGGCGCGCTCTACAAAGACCGCCGTGGATATTACTCTATTGGCATAGAACATATCTGCGATCACCCGGACGAGCTTCCCGAGCGAAACGCCATCATGGAGAAAGCCACCCGATTACTCGAAGCCCGTATTCTGGAAAACCCGGAGTACTGGCTTTGGTCGCACAAGCGCTGGAAACACAAAAAACCCGAAAATGTCTGATCGCTATATCCCTCTAGCGGAGCGAATCCGGCCCAAAAACCTCGATGAGTACATCGGGCAGCAGCACCTTGTGGGCAAAAACGGCCCCATACGCCAGATGATAGATAGCGGAGCCATACCCTCGCTCATTCTCTGGGGTCCACCCGGCACCGGAAAAACAACACTTGCCGAAATCATTGCACAAAACACGGGTCGCAGGTTTTTTAAGCTCAGTGCTGTGAGTTCCGGAGTGAAGGATGTACGCGATGTAATAGATCAGGCTCAAAGGCAAGACCTTTTTGCGGGCAAAGCTCCCATCCTGTTTATTGACGAAATTCATCGCTTCAGCAAATCACAACAAGACTCACTGCTGCATGCTGTTGAGCGCGGAACCATTACACTTATCGGGGCTACCACCGAGAATCCTTCATTTGAAGTGATTTCCGCGCTGCTGTCCCGCTGTCAGGTTTATGTGCTAAAAGCATTTGAGGCCGCATGGCTGGAAGAGTTGCTGAAACGCGCCCTCACCAAAGACGAAATTTTGAGCAAGCGGCAGATAGAGGTGAAAGACGACAAAGCACTGATGCGCTTCGCCGGAGGCGATGCCCGAAAAATGCTCAACTTGCTGGAGATAATTTGCAATCAGCAGCAAGGCAAGGTGAGGATTGACGCCAAGACCCTGGAAGAGCTTGCCCGCAACAATCCCACGCTGTATGACAAGGACGGCGAGCAGCATTACGACATTATTTCGGCATTCATAAAGTCCATCCGCGGCAGCGACCCGAACGCGGCAGTGTATTGGCTGGCCAGAATGATTGAAGGAGGAGAGGACCCGAAGTTCATCGCACGCCGACTGATTATCCTCGCCTCTGAGGACATCGGAAATGCCAATCCAACCGCGTTGGTTATTGCCAACAATACCTTTCAGGCGGTGCAGGTAATTGGTATGCCAGAATCCAGGATTATTCTCTCGCAGTGTGCCACCTACCTAGCCTGTTCCGCCAAAAGCAATGCCGCATACCTTGCCATCGGAAAGGCACAGGAGCTGGTGCGCGAAACCGGCAACCTGCCCGTTCCCATGGCGCTCAGGAATGCACCAACCCAATTGATGAAAGAACTCGGGTATGGAAAATCCTACCTCTACCCGCACGATCACCCCGGCAACTTCGCGAGAGCTCAGTATCTCCCTGAGGAAATCAAAGGGACGATTCTATATCAACCCGGCGAAAACGCCCGCGAACGAGAGTTTCTGCAAAAACTTCATGCATGGTGGGATGGCACGTATGGCTATTAATTGCACCCTGAAACGCGTCCAACTATTCAAGTTGTTTTTCGTAACATTACCAGCTCATGCAAAAATCTATGAACCGGTTTATTGGCGTTCTGGCACCGCTTCTTCTTGCCGTGCTTATGATGGCCAGTTGTAAAAAAGAGAATGACCGCACCAACTGGAATGTGGACGTGCTTGCCCCCCTTCTGTACACATCGCTAACGCTGGAAAACATTATTCCTGATTCGCTTCTGAGCTACGACGAAAATGAGTTGGTATACCTGAGCTACAGCGATACCATTCTCCGATTCAATCTGGATACGCTGATTCAGATTCCCGATACCGCCATTGTGGAGTCATTCTCCATGCCCATTGGTTTGCCAAATGCGCCTCCCGGGGCACAGATCACTAATATTCAGGATGAGATCATGCTCAATGCCAATAATGTAGAGCTTAGAAAGGCTGTGATTCGGGAAGGAATTATTCAGGTGAAGGTTACCAGCACCTTCGAAGCGCCCATATTGTGCACGTATTCAATCCCGTCAGCAAAACTCAACGGTACACCGCTCGAAATTGAGGTGGTGATTCCGGGTTCAAGTGAGTTCTTGTTGCCCGTAGATGTTAGCAATTATGAAATAGACCTCACTACAGGCAGCCAGCCCTTTAACCGCATTCCCACCGTGCTCACGGTGCGCACCGACCCGAATGGGGGTAATGTGGCTCTGAGTATAGGGCAGGGTTTTGAGCTTGAAACATCTTTTATCGGTGTGATTCCGCGATTTGCCGAAGGTTATTTCGGTCAGCAAACATCCAGTAGCGGGCCTGAGGTGGAGCAGTTTAACGCCTTCAATATCATTGAGAGCGGAAGTATTGACCTGGAGCAGGTGTACGTAAACCTTGAAATTAGAAACGGAGTAGGAGTGGATATTCGTGCAAACATCCATGAATTCAACGCGATAAATAGCCAGACGGGAGCCAATATCGGTTTGAATCACTCCATCTTGCAAACTCCGGTGAACCTGAATCGCGCTACCTATTCGGGCAGCCAAATAAACTACAGTTCCTATACAGTGGAACTGGATCACACCAATTCCGACATTAAGCAAATGCTCGAAAGCTTTCCGAATGCCATTTCTGTAGCTGCTGATCTTGAGCTTAATCCACTGGGGAATGTGTCGAACCACCACGACTTTGCTTTTGACAACAGTACCATTGAAGGGCTCATTGACGTGAATATTCCGCTTTGTTTGATTGCCGAGGAGCTTCAGCTTGCCGACACTTCTGACTTTTCTGTGGGCGAAGACGATGCCCTGCAGAACGTAAATTCAGGCAAACTTACCCTTCAACTTACCAATGGGTTCCCGCTTGAGGGATGGTTGGGTCTCATTGCCATCAACGGCGATGAAGGCACGGTGTTGCTGAACGACGGACACTTTCCCGCGGCCATCACCAATGCTGAAAATGTAGTGATTGCGCCGGTTTCGCAGCAAATCAATATCACCCTGGATGCGGGCCAGATGGAAAAACTCCGAAATGCCACACAGCTCAGCATTCGCGCGCGGTTCTCAACCACGGGTCTTACCCAACACGTAAAACTCTACCGTCACTACAAACTGGACGCAAAACTTATCGCTGACTTTAATTACCATGTTAACAATTAGAGCCTTATTCATATTGCTGGCGGTGGTATGCGGACTCAACACGGCATGGGGTCAGCAGTTGCTGCTTACTAACCCGGATTCGTTGGAGCGAATGTTTGAGAAGTATCGCTTTATCACCATTTTGGATGGGGCGGGGCATCAGCAGAGCAACAGTATCAATAACCGCATGGTCAATGCCTTCTTGCGAAACAGTTTTATTGATGATGACCTGAAAAACGAGCAAAACCTTCAGGATGAAAACAACCTTATGGGCGCAGGATACCATGTGGGCATTATGCAGTTTGTATCGATGAAAAAACTGTTGGGTAGCACCCGCTACGGACTTGTTTTGTCGGCATCGTTTCATCAGGATTTGAGTGTAAGATTTAACCGCGACCTGTTCAACCTCACTTTTTATGGCAACAGCAATTATGCCGGGCAGTTCGCCGATGTGTCGAATACAGGTTTTCGGTTTGTAAGTACTGCACAAGCTTCCATGGGTTTCTATGAAAAGAGAACCATGAGCTATGTGACGGTTGGAGTCATTGGTGGCAACCAGTTTATTGACCTTGAAACGGCTCAAAGCGGAATCTATACCGCTGAAGATGGTTCATACATTGGTGCCAACCTGGATGGACGTTTGATTGTGTCAGACACTTCCGGGGCCGCTAACCTGAAGGGGGTAGGGGGGGTTATTAATTTTGAGGTAAACATGCCCATCAGGTTCGCAAGCAGGCCTGATAAACCTTCCTGGCTTCGTGTAGGAGGGCGCAACGTGGGGTTGATGAACTGGAATGAACAAACGCTGCATTACCGCGCTGACAGCTCCTACCAATATGAAGGGTTTTTGATAGACGACCTTGCGGGCTTCAATAACATTGAAGACCAGCTCGATAACGTAGTTGATTCACTGCTTCCGGGCGCCGAGCGCAGAAATTTTCTCCTTACCACACCGGGTTGGTTGTATGTGAGTTGGTTTTCGCCTTTGGGTGAGAAGCTTTATTATGACGTAACACTGCGCAGCCGCATCAACGCTTTTCACCTGCCCGAAGCCACAGTGGGACTTACCTATAAATCGGGTGCTAAGTGGATGGCAGGAGCCAATCTCACTTATGGTGGTTATGGAAGTCTGAACGGTATGGACGGACTTCGCGCAGGCATTACCGGAAGCACCATGGTGGGCGAGCATTTTATGGTGCAGCTAGAATCCACACATGTTTCAGGTTGGTTCAATGGCCAGGCCCGCGGAAGGAATCTTTGGCTGCGGTTGATGATGTTTTTCTGAGCACCGGTTTCTTGCTTTGAGGCCGTCCGATTTCGAGCAAATAATACGGCCCGTCGGGCAAATGAAAATATGGCCCGTTGAAATCGTTAACCGACATGGCGCCTTGCCATGGCATGAGGAATACCCCGTCCTCGGTAAATTGTTCATCAAGGTCGTCAGTGGTGACCAATGTGGCCGGCTCTAAATGTGGGTGAAGCGATGAGATCATCAAAGACTCAAAAGGCAATGCCCAGACTACTTTTAGGTTGCGGTTCATCAACTCACCGCGGTCGTAAACGGCTTTTCGCGCTGATTGAGACTTGGCGTCCACCAATAAGGCCTCGATAGTGGCATAGCGCTTCTCGTAGATTTTTGAGGCGAAAGAAATCGCTCTGAACTGAATGAACAAAACAAGGATGAAAGGAATAGCAAGTAACCTTACCCACGAAGCAGGTAATCGCTTGAGCTCAAAAAAGAAGGCAAATGAAATTACCGTTGCCAGCGGAAGAAAATTCTTTTCCATCATGACAGCAACATCACCTTTGTACCAGGTAAAGCCTGTGAGAAGAACAAAACCAATCACCCATCCCAAGGTCAGGAAAAACAACCATAAAGCATTTCGTTTTGCTTGCCAATAAAGGGTTAGGGTAAGAATAATCCATGCAGGAATGTACAAAGTAGTATCGCGAATGGTGTGCCCCCATAAGAAGTCCAATGAAGGCAATTCTTCTCCGCGGAGTCCGATGGACATACCTTCAAGAATTGAACTGTAAAGCTCACTTTCATAGCCCGTAGGTGGCATAATCCATTTACCGGCAATCGCCCAGCCTATGGTTACCACAGCCCAACCCATCACCGCCTTTTTAGGATATCCATTATCCAGATACATCACACCAAGTAGAAAGAGTATTACCAGCACTCCAACCGGGTGCGCGAGCATAGCGGTGATGATTAGGGTAGCACCAACGAGAAAACGCGTGGGGTCAATAATGCGGGGTGGGTCCGTGAGTGCTACGAACAAAAATGGATAGATGAGCAAATAATGCAACTCCAGCACCATACCGTAAAAGGTGTAGCGGGTGCAAAGCACCACAGCCAGTACACACGCAGCGGCAACCCAGGGTTTCCGGAAAACATGTGCACAAAGTGCAAATACAGCCCAGGGCACCAGCACATGAGCCACACTTGCTACCAGTAAAAGTGTTTTCAGGTCGTAGCCGAACACCCTAAACAGCTTTACGAGCGCCTGTGGAATGATGGCAGAATAGCGATTGGCCTCGATGTTCCACTCAGAAACCTGAATCCACTTAAATACCTGAAAGGCAGAATCTACATAGCCCACACGCAAAGGCATGTGGACAATGGATAGCACGAGCAATGCAGCAAACAACAGGTGCCCGAAAATGATGTAGAGCAACCAACCTTGGGATGTGCTTTGCTTCATGGTTTATCGACCAATGATAATGCGGGTTTTGTAATGAATTCCGCCCAAACTCCTCAGCTCGAGCATATACATTCCGGCCGGGACATCAAAGTGCAACGCAGTCAATCCACTTTCGTCTCTTACCGCTTTTCCTGGTCTGCCAGTAATATCCCAGAGTACAGCTTCTATAAGGAGTTCATCTGAATCAACGAAAAACAGTCCTGTGGAGGGATTGGGATACACAGTTACTTTTGCCGAAGCCAGCTCTGGTGTGGAAACAGGGTCAAAATCTTCAATAACAGTCTCATCCTCCGTCTCACCCTCAAGATTGGTGCGCACAAGAAAAACATCCCGACTTCCCTGACCAAAGGAGAGAGTATATCCTACCAGAATAAAACCATCATCAAGCAAACCAAGACTGTATCCTTCATCATCCTCAATACCACCGAAAGTTTTTCCGAAGTCAAAGTCACCACTGGGCAAACTGCGCAGGAGAAACAAGTCTTTTCCTCCAGCACCCGAAGTTTCTGCGTAACCCACGGTGATGTACCTTCCGTCTGCAAGTTGTATATGCCGATAGCTTTCCTGGTTGTCAATTTGGCCCCAATTTCTGTACCACTCCTCTCCCCCCGAGTCATCCACTTTCAAATGCCATGCTTCAAAGAAATCCTCAAAACTCCGCGTCATCCCCACCATCGAAAAGCCACCATCATTGGTAACAATCACGTCGCGAAGTTCATCAGAGCCCTCACCGCCGTATGTTTGCAGCCACAGCAGGTTGCCGCTCTCGTCGTAGCGCGCCAAAAACCCATCGGTTTCTCCATTTTCGGCCAATAGCGAACCAGTCATGGCAAAACCGCCATCCGGAACCGGAGTTGAAGCCCATCCGTCGTGCAGGCCTGAACCTCCCAGGGTACGCTCCCAAATAATCTCTCCATCCGAGTCGCACAAAATAAGCCAGGCATTTCCGCCGGGTTCTTCAACGCTGAAGGTCTGACCTGTGATCAGCATGTTGCCGTTTTCGAGCAATTTGATATCACTGAAAAAATCCCAGTCCGTACCTCCATAGGTTTTGCGCCATAACTCGGTTCCTTGTTGGTCAGCGCGAACCAGCAACGCGTCGTAGCCTCCTACGGCATCAACATTGGTGAATCCTACAATCAGCAAATCGCCGTCTTCATCCACCTGCATATCAAGCGCTCTGAAAATTCCGCCATCACCAATCAGGGCAGACCACGTTCGGTTTCCCAATCCATCGGTTTCAAAGAGGTAAATACTGGAGGCATCTACACCGAAACTACCGGTTGATGCCGCTACCACAAATCTGTTTTGATCTAACACCCGAACAGTTACGCCGGTGTCGTCTAACTCACCACCATACGTTCTGCGCCAGGTGATTTGAGCTTCGGTAATGGTGCTTTGCAAAAAGAAGATCAGCACCCACAAAAGAGTTATCTCGGCTCGTCGATGACCCTTGTAAACAAGGTTGTGTAACCTACGCCGTGAAGTAAGCACTATGTTTAATGTTGTCATCAAAAGGCTTCAAATATAACCTTTCAGCCAACGCCAAAAAACCCACGCCTCACAATGACCCAAATTGTCACCACCGCTGCCGTCTTCGTCCAACCTGCTCGTTAAAGTAGTAGCGCAAATCGAGGGTAAGGTAAGTGCCGTCCAACGGGGTTTGTACACTTGCATCCTGAAAAGACCCGCGAAAGTAATTGATCTTGGTATCGGCAATGGGCCAGGCCGATTGGTGATAGGTAAGCCCAATGTAAAAGGTGCCACTGTTTAAAGACCTGTATTCTACGCCTACGTTGGCAAGGGCGGCTCCGCTTACTTTGCGGATGGCAGTGAAATTATCAAAATAGCGGGTGCCATTGGCTATGGATCGCGCCATAAAATCTAGCGACACACCCAGAGAGGTGTTCATGTAAAAATCCTCGCCCAGCCGAATATACACCAACGCAACCAGTGGTATTTCATAGCCTGTAAGTCCAAAATCAACCGACGAGGTTACCGCCGAATCAACGTCGGTAACATCTACCTGGTAGAAGCGACGAACGTAGTTGATACCCGTTTCAATGGCAAAGCGCTGGGTGAAATTCTTACGCACAACCATCCCAAACGAATACCCGAATTTGGGATTGATAGCCACGCGCATAAACTCGTTGTCCTCTCCCGGTGTTCCGCTCACTTCAATGGTTGTGCGCTGCGGAACGTTGGTTGGTATCAAGGGACGAAAATGAAGCCCTGCCATCCAAAAGTTGTAGTCATCCGCCTGCGCTTGCAGATTCCCGACCATTGAACAGGCCATGGCCACTAACAAAAACCATTTCCGCTTAGCCACTGATTCTTAACCGTTGTCCAACCCGCAAGGTACTGTTTCTGCGGATTGCGTTCAATTCACAAATTTCCTGAATGCTAACGCCGTATTGCTGGGCTATCTTGTGCAAATAATCACCTTTCTCCACGCGGTGAATGGTAACGTTGGTGGTGCGCCCTACATACCAATGCGGCGTTTTGTGCAACACGAGGGTATCTCCAACAAGCGATTGGGTGCGGAAGTCAATAAGATTCTCGGGATTGACAGGCTCTCCGCGAAACCGCACTTCAAAGTGGAGATGACTTCCGGTTGAGCGCCCTGAGCTTCCTCCCAAACCGATCACATCGCCGGCCTCCACAAAGTCACCGGCTTTCACTTTGAAACGGTGCAGGTGAGCGTACAGTGTTTCCAAACCATTGTAATGGCGGATGACTACTACACGACCGTATCCGCCATAGAACCGGGCCACCCGCACCTGACCGGCAAAAGCAGCGTGCACAGGATCCCACACTTCCAAGTCCACGTCAATGCCCGAATGTCGCCTGCCATAGCGCCAGCCAAAGCGCGAAGTAACCGGCCCGCTGTGGGGGTGGTAGTAATCGCACGACCACAAGGTGTCACGCAGTTTGAGGTAAAAACCCGTGTCGGGGTTGGTGTGGTTGAGCTTGTAGGGATGGGGGATTTCCTCATTCCACTCTCCGTAAAGCGAATGAGCAGGATGGGGTGAATCATGCGGAACTTCGGCAGCAAAAATAGAATGCCGTGCCCGCTGGTTCTCCAACATGGTGATGTAGAGATTGATTTCATTGATCAAAGGGTAGGGAACTTCACTCAGGGTGAAGAGTGAATCTATGAGTGAGGCTACCTGAGCACGGGAAAGGTCACCCACCGATTGAATCAATTTTAGCTGGGCAACCCGTTCGGGATCAAAATCATCGGTTAGCAGCAGCGAATCGAGTTGGGCGTTGTAACCGCGGTCAGGAAAAAAAGAGGGGCGCTCAATCAGCAGACTGTCTCCGTACATCACCACCGCCGAGGCCGTGTCCTTGCGCGTTTCGTGCCCGCCTGCCATCGGGTTGGTGCCGGCAAACAACCAGCCTGCCCACAAACTGAGTATGAGAATCAGCGCTTTTTTCAACCTCATTCCTGATAAGATGCACGAAAGTAAACAACAGGAACGGTTTTCAGTAAGTATGCTTGTGGCCATTATTCAAAGCCCATTGTGAAATTACCCCGCTTTGATGGCCCCAATAATGGCCAGAACGATTGCCAAAAGTGTGAATATCAGCACAAAATTCCGGAAGTATGTGTTGGGGATAAATCTGCTGCGGTGTTTTCCAATGGCCTGGTAGTTGAGGGAATCTGCCGCTTTAAAATCCACTTTTCTCACTCCAAAAAGGTGGCGTTGCTGCCCCTCGTCTTCCTGGTCGCGCTCGTAGTGTATGCCATTGGCAGCAAGCAAAATTTCAAAATCATCGGCCACGTCTTTATTGCCGTAAAAGAACACCACGTAAGCCGGGTTGGTAGGGTGGTCGCGGTGATTGGTAAGATTCAGCAGTGCCATTTCACGTCAGGATTCTATCCAGTTGGTCACATACTCGAGCGGTTTGCGGTGGCTTTTAGGCCAATCTGAAGCGGGATAGCCGAGGTAGATATACCCCAAAGCCTGATCGTCGGGAGCATCCAGTCCGAGTAGTTTCTTTGATGCATCGCTAAAAGCAAAACCTCCGGAACTCCAATAACTCCCCACGCCATACGCCGCAGCGTGCAACATCATGTTTTGCACCCCGCAGGCCACGGCCATTATCTCTTCAATTTCCGGGATTTTACCTGATTCCTGCCTTTTCATGCCCACGCCTACAATCACCGAAGTAGCCTCTGCGCGCGTTGCATAGCGGTTTACCTTGTGCTCAGAGAAACGATCTTCGGGCGTGTTTGCGCGATAATAGGCCTGCTGGGCCTCGGCCACGCGCATGGTTTCGTTGCCCATAAAAACGGTAAAGCGCCAGGGCTCTGTTTTGCCGTGTGTGGGGGCCCAAGTAGCCGAACGCAGAATGTTCTCTACAATTTCGCGGGCTACCTTGCGGGATGAGTATTGTTCGGGGTATATGGTGCGACGGTCTTTAATCAGATCGGCAATTTCACTCAGGTTGTACCTCATGCTAGTCTTTTTTCCATTTGATACTACAACCCATACTGGGCTCTTGTTGCCAGTCGATGATTTCTCCGCGAAGCACAGCATCCAGAGCCCGCCGCATGTCTGCACCACTGAGCGGAATATCGTTGCCAGGTGTGGAGCCATCCAGCCTGCCGCGGTACACGCACCGACCAGCGGAGTCGAAGAGATTAAAATCGGGTGTACAGGCAGCTTCGTAGGCTCTCGCCACATCCTGCGATTCGTCGAAGAGATAGGCGAAAGGAAAATCTTCCTGTTCGGCCAGCTCTTTCATTTTCTCCGGAGAATCGGCCGGATAGCTTTCTGCATCGTTGGCGCTGATCGCCACAAATCCAATTCCTTTTGGCATGTATTCCCGGGCCAGTCTGATCAACTCTTCGCGCACATGAATCACATACGGACAATGGTTGCAGATAAACATCACAAGGGTGCCTTTTTCTCCTCGAATGTCGGCAAAGGTTTTTTGCTCCCCTGAAACTACATCGGGAAGCCAGAAGTCAGGGGCTTCGAAACCAAGCTCTAAAGGGGTTGTTTGCGTAAGTGCCATAGCAAGGGTTTTAGACTGGCGAAGTTATTAATTCTATCTTTGTACTTATGCCTGCACGCCTGTTATTACTCGTCTTTACGGTTCTTATCGGTACGGACATCTGCGCCCAAAAACTCGATTCGCTGATGATTCGGCGCATCTTTGACGAAGCACTTACCCGCGGTCACAGTTACGACAACCTGCGCGAATTGTGCAAAGACGTAGGGCATCGTCTTACCGGCTCGGAGGGCGCCAAAAAAGCCGAGCAGTGGGGCGCCAACAAGATGCGTTCTTACGGTTTCAAAAACGTGGAGCTTCAGCCCTTTGAAGCACCTTATTGGGTGCGTGGCGATGTGGAGCGAGGTCATTTAAACAATCCTCACCGCGTGCTGAATATTTCTGCGCTTGGTGGGTCTGTGGGTACCAATGGCCCGCTTACGGCAGAGGTGATTGAGGTGTCTGGAACGGCTCAACTCGAAAAGATGAACCCTGCAGACATTGAGGGGAAATGGGTTTTTATTAACGCTCCGATGAATCCAAAGTTGATCGACACTTTTCATGCCTACGGACCTTGCTCTCGGGAGCGCTGGGTGGGTGCTGCGGAATCGGCCCGCTTTGGAGCCGCCGGGGTGCTGTTGCGCTCAGTTACCTTGCGCGCTGACGATTTTCCGCATACGGGTGTGATGGGATACAACGACACCATTCCCAAAATTCCTGCCGTGGCCATCAGTACCAACGACGCCCATCACCTGAGTAATTTGCTTCGAAAACAAAAAGTTACCGCCACTGTTGAACTGAATTGCGAAGACCGCGGAACCACCACGGCCCACAACGTAATCGGCGAAATTAAAGGCAGGGAGCACCCCGAAAAAATCATTGTGGTGGGGGCGCACCTTGATTCCTGGGATATTGGCGAAGGGGCCCACGACGACGGCGCAGGAGTGGTGCAGGCATTGGAAGTATTGCGTCTCTTCAAGGCCATGGAGTACGGCCCGAGGCACACCATTCGCTGCGTGTTGTACATGAACGAGGAGAACGGTGCGGAAGGCGCCAAAGCCTATGCCGATAGGGTGAAATCCAAAGGCGAAGTGCATTTGGCGGCACTTGAAAGCGACCGGGGAGGATTTACTCCACGTGGGTTTTCGGTGGATGCCCGCGACGACCAACGCGAATATTTGCAGCAGTTTAAAAAATTGCTTGAGCCGTATTTTCTTCATCTGATGGAGCCGGGCTACTCGGGTGTGGATGTGGGTTTTTTGCGCAACGGCGAAACCACGCTCATTGGTTTTGTGCCCGACAGTCAACGGTATTTCGACGTGCACCACAGTGCCAACGACGTGTTTGAGCAGGTAAACAAACGAGAATTGGAGTTGGGAAGCGCGTCTATCGCGGCGCTCATTTACCTCATTGATCAATACGGACTGCCCCAAAAAGTGGCACCCTAATCCCAAAAAATCTTATTGATTATCGCCGTTATGGTGTTTTGCGTACCTTCGGTGTATGCGATTTTTCTCCAATCCGTACAAAGGTCCTTCGGGTGCGGGCGATGAGCCGCCCATTAAGCTTTCGCAGCGCACGCGTTGGCTGGTATTGATTTCGTTTTTGGCGGGTGCCTTGCTGTTGGTAGATCAGCAGTTAGAGACCGAGTTTGTAGCTGCCCCTATTGAAGATATTGACCTTTCATCCCGGAGGGTGAGCACGGCCAAGGGAGGTTTTTTGGCGGAATTTGAACACTTGGGTGGGCCCAAACTTGAGACCGGTGAGTTGGTGGTGATGGAGAGAAGCCGGATTACCAAAACCGTGGTGGCTTACCGGAGCTACGAGGCCGTCCTGGTAGATACGCCCCGCGAAAACATCTTTACCTACTGGCCACTTACGTTGGCTCTTGTAATCACTTCGTTGGTCTTGGTGGCAGGTTGGAACCGCATCGGTATCCGTATTGAACTGCTGGCTATTAACTTGATTCTACTGATAGTGGTGTCGGTTTTCTACTTTATTTCGAGATGAAGTGCTGCGCGCTTTTTTTTTTGAATCAGGAATTACTCCTGGCCGGGTTTTGTGGTAAGTGTAGTCACAGAGCTACCAGCGAAGGCGATTCGGTGTGCTAAAGTCAAACCTATTAGTCAGTACAAAAAACCGAAGAGCCAGAGCGGGATTTTGTTTTTGAATCCGTACTCGATATTGTCGGCCGCAATATAGGCCTCCTGAATTCCCTCAAGTTGCATGAAATCCTTGCCTTTACCACCGATTTCAAAGGTGTAGCGTTCGTCAACCAAAAAATCGCCTTTACCGGGGTATTGTAAACGATGGCTGTATGAAAGCTGATTGGCGAAGAAAGTTTCGCGCAAGCTACCGGTGTTTATGCCTTCGCCCGAGAGGGCGTACATCAGGTTGGTGTTATCAGGATAAATCTTGAGGGGCTTTTGAAGCTTGCTGATTCCCTTCGTCTCTTTGAACAGGTTTCGGGTAAGTTTTACTTCGTCCAGGTAATGTAGGTAAGACAGCAGCGTAATGCGTTGCATACCCATTTTTGCGCTCAACCCGGAAACGTTTGGTACAAATGGAACGGATTGCGACAGGATGTACAACAATTGTTTTATTCGGTGTACGTAGCTGATATCCACCCCGCGCAACAGCGGCAGCTCTATCTCAAGAATCATATTGACCACTTCGCGCAGTTTCATGTAATAGAGGTCGGGCTGCTCGTAGTAGAAGGGAAAGTAACCATGTGCGAGATAATTCCCGAAATGGGCAAGAGGCTTTATGCTCTGGATGATTTCGGGCACAACCTCATGGTGGTGGTTCAGCGCATCCGTTAGGGATATCCGGACAGGTTCTTCTCCTGTTTGTAATGCCAGGTATTCTCTGAAAGATAAACCTTGAAGCTCATATACCACGGCCCGGCGGCTAAGATCGGCACGGGCATTCAAAATATCGAGCAGGGAAGAGCCTGTGAAAACAATTTTTAAGTCAGGATAAGCATCGTAAATGTTCTTCAGTTCCTCCGACCAATTCGGGTAGCGGTGTACCTCATCCACAAAAAGGATTTTGCCACCGTACTTTTCAAAGGAATCAACAAGATCCATAAGTGTGCAATTGGCGAGCAAAATGGAATCCATTGATACGTACAATAACGCATGAGCCTGCTTGCCTGATTTGAGTTTGATGTATTGCAGCAACAAGGTGGTTTTACCAACTCCGCGAGGTCCTTTGATTCCGATAAGGCGGGCATTCCAGTTTATTTCGCCCATGAGGCTGCGAACAAATTTGACAGAAGTACTTTTGACTAGCTTATTGTGCTGAGCGTAGAGCTGTTCGAGTACGGTTTGCATCCTGCGAAGTTAGATTATTTGTTTGTTGTATCAAACAAAAGGTGAAATAAATGTTTGATGCAATATACAAAACATTGCTAAAATGCTTCGTTGCGAAAACAAATTGCAGTTCCTCGTACTCAGTTTTATCCCGGAAGAGTCAGTGAATATGAAGGTGTCAGGGTAAGCATGAACCGCATCGGTATCCGCATTGAACTTCTGGCTGTTGACCTGATTCTACTGATAGCGGTATCGGTGTTTTACTTTATTTCGAGGTGAGTTATGCCATAAAGTTACAGCAAGAGTTTCTCACGCCAACACCCACAAAACGATGGCTACCAACGCCGGAATGGCCTGAAACACAAAAATCTTTTTGCTTGCGCTGAAGCCGCCGTAAATACCGGCAACAGCTACACACCCCAAAAAGAAAAGCGCAATGTTTTTTGACCACACGCTATCGGTCACAAGAAGAGACCAGATAAGTCCGGCGGAAAGAAAGCCGTTGTAAAGACCCTGATTGGCCGCCAGCACTTTCGTGGGTTCAAACAAATGAGCAGGAAGCGATCTGAAGGTGTGTTTGCCAATGGTTTCCCAGGCAAACATTTCGAAATACATGAAGTACAGGTGCTCTATAGCTACAAGGGCGGTTATAATTTTTGCAGCAGTTACCATGTGGTTGGTTGTTGGTAGCAATGATTTTAACTCCTCGTAAATATGGGGAATTAATTAGTGAGCGGGTTGATAGTTTAGATTCGGCCACTCCTTACACACTTTTCAGCGAACGAAACTTACTCGTAGTGCGCAAATCACTGTAGCGCGGGTCGGTGAGGAGGGCGGCCTTTTGCATGAGGGTGATATTGGCAATTAGATCGTCTAAGTGCATTGATGAATAGCACTTATGCTTTTTTTATTTACTATTCAATTTTATTGCCCTTCACAAAGTCCCTGAAATTTTTTCGGTTAATGACTGCTGTCTTTGCATTATAAGTGAGGACAAAACGACGAGGAATTTTTGCTTTGTTCTTTTCCCATTTAAATTCAAAACCAAATATTTGGCCGTCTTTGTCTTCTATCAAATCAATTTCTTGGTGATCCCGTGTTCTCCAAAAGTACATTTTAGCGAATGTTTCCTTGTAGGCGTGTTGCTTGAGCCGTTCCGCGACAAGGAAATTTTCCCATAAAGCTCCTTTATCGACCCTAAGGTTAAGCGGACTGAAGTTTCCGATTATCATATTTCGGATGCCGTTGTCATAGAAGTAGATTTTTCGGTTTTGTTTGATTTCGTTGCGCAAATTTCTGCTGAAACTGTTCAACCTGAAAACGATATATCCCTTTTCGAGGATGCTGATGTAGTTCTGTACGGTAACTTTGTTGATTCCAACTATTTGTGCAAGTTCATTGTAGTTCACCTCACTTCCTAATTGCAATGCCAGGGCTTGTATGAGTTTTTCTAACACTTCTGGTTTCCTGATTTCTGCAAACGCCAATAAGTCCCTGTAGAGATAGCTGTTTACAAGATTTTTAAGGATGTTTTTCTCTTGTCCGGGGTTGTTGATTACATCCGGGTAGAAGCCATATAATAACCTGTTGTCCAGTTGTTGTTCCGACTTTAAAAATCCTATACTTTGTTCGTACTCTTCCCAACTAATTGGAAACATCTCAAACTCCCACTTTCTGCCTGTAAGGGGTTCATTGATTTGATTTCCCAAATCAAATGATGATGAGCCGCTTACCAGGAGTTGAACGTGTTTAAACTGGTCTGTAATGATTTTAAGAGTGAGCCCAATATTGGGAATTCGCTGTGCTTCGTCCAGAAAGACCAGATCATGTTCGGCTATGATGGTTTTGATTTCTTCCGTGTTGGGATTTGTCAGCAATGTACGGATGGTCGGATCATCGGCATCTAGAAACAAGTACTCCGTTTGTTCAAGGATTTTTTTAAGTAAGGTGGTTTTACCTACTTGCCGTGCCCCGAACAGTAAGATCGCCTTACCACTTTTTAGTTTTCTCTTAATGGCCGTTTCGAGGGTACGCTGGATCATTTTTTCTTTCAAATATACGGCAATTGGCTATCGTAATGACTAATTGTTGCTATAATTAGTCATTACGATATCGTGCTGTCGAAAAAAATGGTTTTGTTTTCGTTGTGCTTCGTGGGTGTAAAATACAGAAAAACAATCTTGTGGTGGGGTTGTTTTTCCAACGCCTCCCATCACCACCTCCTTCTTCTTTTCCTCGCTCCGTTTCGATACACCTTCCTCAACACTTTTCAACGAACGGAATTTACTGGTGGTCCGCAAATCACTGAAGCGCGTGTCGGGGATAATGGCGGCCTTTTGCATACTGGTGACTTCGATGCTGTAGTAGCCGAATTCCTCGCTCACTTTTCCGGTGACGATTTGCACTTCGAATGCATGTGAGCCGTTGTAAAGACCCTGATTGGCCGCCAGCACTTTCGTGGGTTGAAACAAATGAGCAGGAAGCAATCTGAAGGTGCGTTTGCCAATGGTTTCCCAGGCAAACATTTCGAAATACATGAAGTACAGGTGCTCTATCGCTACTATGGTGGTTAAAATTTTGGCGGCAGTTTCCATGGGCTTGGTTGTTGCAATCAATGATTTTAATTTCTCGTAAATATGGGGTATTTATCATAGAGCAGCCTCATAGAGTAGATTCGACCGCCCTTTACAAACTTTTTGGGCACCGATGTTTACCTTCTTGAATTTCTGCCCCGAATAGTCGATTTCTCATTTTCGCACCAAAACTTCGCCAAATACTTACTTCGTCCTCCACACCGAAATTCCCTTATATTTGCCCAACCCTAGTTGAATGAAGCCCATCACCATCCTAAACAGCGAGCAGTTTGCGCTAACCATCAAGAGGCTTTGCTTTCAACTTATTGAAAATCACGAAAATTTTGAAGAGTCTGTTATCGTAGGTTTGCAGCCTCGCGGGGTTTTGCTTGCCGACAGACTGGCGCAATCACTGCGGGAAATTCTGCAAACACCGCAAATTTCCTGTGGTCATCTCGACATAACTTTTTACCGTGACGACTTTCGCCGAAAGGAAAAGCCGCTCGCCGCAAGTCCAACCACCATGGATTTTACGGTGGAAGACAAACGAGTAATCCTTGTTGATGACGTGCTTTTTACAGGGCGCACCATTCGCTCCGGTCTGGAAGCACTTGTGGATTACGGAAGACCGCGCTCCGTGGAACTGCTCGTGCTGATTGACCGGCGATTTAAAAGGCAAATTCCCGTTCAGGCCGATTACGTAGGGCGCTGGGTAGATAGCATTGCCGCGCAGAGAGTGGGCGTAGAGTGGGCCGAAAGCGAAGGCAAAGACAGGGTAATCATGCATACAACAGATGAACAATGAAAACGTTGCGTGTAAATCACCTGCTCGGAATCAAAGATCTTCAGCCGGAGGAAATTCAACTTATTTTCGAAACCGCCGACCATTTTAAGGAGGTCATCAACCGTCCCATTAAAAAGGTTCCTTCGCTGCGCGATATCACCATTGCCAACCTGTTTTTTGAAAACTCCACGCGAACCAAGCTCAGTTTTGAGCTGGCAGAAAAGCGCTTGTCGGCGGATGTGGTGAATTTCTCCTCGTCCAGTTCCTCTGTGAACAAAGGCGAAACACTGATTGATACCGTGAATAACATCCTCGCCATGAAAATTGACATGGTGGTGATGCGGCATCCCAATCCCGGTGCGGCTCATTTTCTATCTACAAGGGTAAACTCGCGCATTGTAAACGCAGGCGACGGCACGCACGAACACCCCACACAGGCCCTGTTGGATGCTTTTAGTATCCGTGAAAAAACCGGAGATGTGGCGGGTAAGAAGGTGTTGATTGTGGGCGACATCCTGCACTCGCGTGTAGCCTTGTCTAATATCTATTGTTTACAAAAGCTGGGTGCTGAGGTAAAAGTTTGTGGTCCGTCTACGCTGATTCCTAAATACATCAAATCACTGAATGTTGATGTAGAGCCCGATTTGGAAAAAGGATTGAACTGGTGCGATGTGGCCAATATGTTGCGCATTCAGTTAGAACGTCAGGGTGGGGGACATGCCTATTTTCCTTCGCTGCGCGAATACACCATGATGTACGGCCTGAATAAGGAGCGCCTCGACAGGCTGAACAAGGAAATCACCATCATGCACCCCGGGCCTATCAACCGCGGAGTGGAAATTACCAGTGATGTGGCAGACTCTGACCATTCCATTATCCTGAATCAGGTAGAGAACGGAGTGGCCATACGAATGGCAGTGCTTTACCTGCTGGCTTCAAAAATTGAGCGCTCGTAGCGCGGTGTTGAAAATTATCTATCTTTGGGGAGACTAAACCTGTTAAAATGAACTTTGAGGTCAAGAATGAAGAAAAGCACGCAATGGTGCAATCTCATGTAGAGAAACTCGACTCAATGAACGCCCCCGATCTCAAGTCGGAGTTGGTGATGCTCAACAAAAACGGTGTGCGAAACATCGTTCTCAACCTGGAAAAAACACGCTACTGCGATTCCAGTGGTTTGAGCGCCATTTTGGTGGGTAACCGCCTTTGCAAAAACGCCAACGGTACATTTGTGGTAACCGGATTACAATCAACGGTGCAAAAAATGATCACCATTTCTCAACTTGACAGTGTACTCAATATTACCCCTACCCAAAGCGAAGCCGTTGACCTCATCATGATGGAAGAGGTGGAGCGCGAATTGGGGGATGACTAATGAATTCGTTGAAACCAAATAACCTGTAATACCTGAATCACATGAAAAAAACACTACTTTCTCTTTTGATGCTTTGCACTGCCGGCGCATTGTCGGCGCAAATTTGCGTGCCCAACCCGGCTTACGCAGATGAACCTTTCGGAATCTGGCCCGATGTGGAAGAAGGGTTTGCCGATGGTGAAGTTGGCGTAGTTTACGGTCAAGTTATTGACTTCAAGGTGCCAAGCGATCTAAGTGATATCCCCGATAGTCCCCTTTCCGGACAAGTCGATTCGATTATTGTTGTGGGCATACAAGGTTTGCCTCCCGGATTGTCTTTTGCTTGCGAATCGCACACTCCGAGTAATTGTACCTTCCTTCCGGAAGTTCCGGGTTGTGCAGTGATTTCAGGAGTTCCTACCCAGGGAGGTGTTTATCCGTTGCAAATTCAAACGGTTATTCACCTCGTAGCATTTGGCCTGGCAACCTCCGTTCCTTTTAATTATGATGACTACACCATCGAAATTGATGGCCCCTCTTCTGTTACTGAAATGGCGGCTTACGGCTTGGCGCTCAATCAAAACATGCCGAACCCGTTTCACGATGAAACCGTGATTGAATATTCGTTGAACCAGCCTGTAATGGTAGAGTTCAACATCTTTAATCTACTTGGAAGAAACATTCACTCTCGTCAGCTCAACGGTACCTACGGTATGAACCGCATTGAGTTGAGCGCTTCTTCGCTCAACATGACCCCCGGTATTTACCTGTACAGCCTCACCATTGGTGGCCAGTCGGTTACCCGTAAAATGGTTGTGCGATAAGGAGTTGATGCCAACCAAAAACACGAAAAAAGCCGCTTCGGATCCCGGAGCGGCTTTTTGCTGAAACAAAGTGCGATTTGAGATACATATACTCGGCTGCGGATCGGCGGTTCCCTCTCTGCAACGCAATGCAAGCGCGCAGTACCTCAACGTGCACGAGCGGCATTTGCTGATAGATTGCGCCGAAGGAACGCAACTGGCACTTCGAAAAGCCCACGCTCCGCTGCAACGCCTCAATGCAGTATTTATCAGCCACCTTCACGGAGATCACTACCTGGGCCTGATGGGTTTGCTCTCTACCATGCACCTACTGGGAAGGCAGAAACCTTTGCTGCTTTATGGTCCTCCGGAGTTGATAGACGTGCTCAAACTACAATGGCACGTGGGCCGCACCACACTGCGTTTCGACTTGCAGTTCACGCCGCTCAAGGAAGGCGAGGTGCAAGAACTGTACGAAGACGAACAGATTCGCGTAAAGTCCTTTCCGTTGCGGCATCGCATTCCGTGCTGGGGATTCAGGGTGGATGAGAAACCCCGAAGACGCAAAATCAGAAAAGAAGAATTGGCCCGGTACCGCATTCCGCTGGCGTGGATCAAGCGTATTATTGACGGCGAAGATTACCCAAGCCCCGACGGACGGATTATCCCCAACGAGGTAATTACCCAACCACCACTTCCTCCGCGCTCCTACGCATATTGTTCAGATACGGCCTACGATGAGCGAATTGTACCGAACATTTCAGGAGTGCATGCGTTGTACCACGAGGCTACGTTTACCGAAGCACACCGAGCCAGAGCCAAAGAAACCTATCACTCAACATCCGCACAAGCCGCCATGATAGCCAAATTAGCCAGCGTAAAGCATCTCTATATCGGCCATTACTCTGCGAGGTACCGCGATACAGAACCCCTGGTGACCGAGGCGCGCGATGTTTTTGAGGCCACCACAGCGGCTGAAGATGGGGATGTCATCCGTTTGTAAAAACAATAAAGTTGGCTTGGTGCTTTCGGGTGCATGGCCTACATTTGCTATTTGGAATGAGTCTAAATAAATACAAGATTGAGCAAGCGAATCCGGTTGGTAGTTGCTGATAGCAATGAGTTGATAAAGATAGGGTTGAGGACCATCTTTCAGGAGCATACCGACATTCACCTGGTTGAAAGTGCTGGTTGCACCACCGATTTGATGCGCAAAATAGCAAAGGAACCTGCAGATGTTGTTCTGATGGACTTTACTTCTCCGGGCTTCGATATCAACACCATTCCTGAGTTGCTTTTTCGTTACAAAAACCTGCGCGTAGTGGCAATCACCCCGAGTCAAAACGGGCATACCATTGCTGCGGCTTTGAGGGCGGGCGTTTCGGGCTACGTGAAGAAAGACTGCAGTGTGGCAGAGATTCTGGATGCAGTTCGGACAACGGCTTCAGGCAGCAGGTTTTTTTGCGGGCAAGTGCTGGATGCCGTTCGGCATGAATCTATTGACCCCGAGTCGATCACAGCCGATAGTATTAGTTGTGAGCCGATTTTACTTTCGGATCGCGAGCAGGAAATCATCACCCTGATTGCCGAGGGCTACACCAACACCAAGATTGCCGAAAAACTCTTTCTCAGCCCGCACACGGTCAACACCCATCGCAAGAACATCATGCAAAAACTGGGTGTGAACAACACCGCCGCCATTGTGATGTTTGCCGTGAAAAATGAGTTGGTGAGTACCAATAAGTTTTTGTTTTCATCACAGGCCTAAATGCCATATTCAACGTAGTAAAGAGTAGATGTTCTCGGCTTTCAGCTCTGTAAGTGATGTAAGTACACAGTCGGCTGCCTGAAAACGCGGTTGGTTGACTTCCTCCGCATCCGGAACAGCAATTACTTTCATTTTGGCGGCCTTGCCTGCAATTACTCCGTGAAAAGCATCCTCCAGCACTATACATTGGTCAGGACGAACCTGTAATGCAGTTGCAGCGCTGAGATAGACCTGCGGGTGGGGCTTTCCGTAGGCTTCATACTCGGCCGAGAAAACACCGTGAAATGAGCTTTGCAAATCGAGGGTTTCCAACACGGCCTGAATCAGCCGCTGGGGAGATGAGGAAACCACCGCCAGTTTAAACCCCATTTCGCCAAAAAGCTGAACGGCTTGAGCAACACCCGGCAACATTCTTCCCTGCAACCGCACTTCCTGCACCATGCGGTCAATAATCAATTCGTTGAGGGCCCCTTTCGACATGGACTCCCAGGGGTGCCGGTTGTACCAGTAATCAATCACCTCGTCGAGCCGAAAGCCCATGGTTTGCCGGCAGTCGTCTTCGGCCAATTCTAAACCAACTTGTGCGAAACAAGCTATTTCAGCGGCTCGCCAAAGAGGCTCCGAGTCTATAATGAGCCCGTCCATGTCAAAAAGTGCGGCGCGTGCTGTCATTCCCTTCTCCAGAAATATCCGGTGAATAATATGAGTACGGTAAAGAGCTCCAGCCGGCCCGTCATCATCAGAAAAGACAAAAGCCACTTTCCCGCACCCGGAAAGTGCGCGTAATTATCTGCAGGCCCGGCGTTTCCAAATGCTGGTCCTACGTTTCCGATGGCCGATGCCACCGAACCTATGGCTGTTGTAACATCCAAACCGAGCAATGTCATGGTAAAACTACCTGCGCCAAAAATGGTAACGTAAATGATTACAAAGGCCATGATATTGTGTGTGATGTTGCTGCTCACAGGCCGGGTGTTGAAGCGCACCGGAATGATGGCTGAGGGATGAATGAGTCGTTTGAGTTCGAGTATACAGTTTTTGGCAATGATGATGTGCCGCACGAGTTTTACACCTCCCGAGGTAGATCCCGCCATGGCTCCGGTAAACATCAGCAGGAAGAAAGTCCACTCCACAATGGGACCCCACGCTGTGTAGTCGAGTACTGTGTAACCGGTGGTAGTGATAATAGCCACAACCTGAAAGATGCTTTGCCGGATTGCATCTGCCGTAGGATGACCTGATTGCACCACAAGGAGGGTGGTGACCAGCACCGAAACCAATACCGCGAGCAGAAAGTAGTACTTGAATTCCTCGTTGCGCATGATTTCCTGCACACGTCCGCGTAAAAGAATGTAAATGAGCAGGAAATTGGTTCCCCCCAGAAACATGAAAACGGTGATGATGTACTCAACATATGGATTGTTAAAGTATGCAATACTTGCATTTTTGGTTGAAAAACCGCCGGTTGCAAGCGTTGTCAACGCGTGATTAATTCCGTCGAACCAACCCATTCCAGACATGGCCAAAAGCACGCAAACCAACGCAGTGAGACCGGTGTAGATGACCCACAACCTTTTGGCTGTTTCGCGGATGCGAGGCTGCAGTTTGTCATAAGAAACACCCGGCATCTCAGCAATAAAAAGCTGCATGCCGCCCACTCCGAGAATGGGCAGAATGGCCACGGCAAGCACAATCATCCCCATTCCGCCAATCCACTGTGTACAACTGCGCCAAAAAAGCAGACTGGGAGGCATGGCCTCAATATCCCGCAATATAGTGGCGCCGGTTGTGGTAAAGCCCGACATGGTTTCAAAAAAAGCGTCGGTATAGTTCGGAATGGCTCCGCTCAGAAAGTAGGGTAAACTACCGAACAGCGAGAGTACCACCCAGCCTGTAGCCACAATGAGATATCCCTCGCGCTTGCGCACTTCCTGTTTTCCCCGCAAAGTGGTGCCAAAAGCAAGTCCACCTGCCAAAACACTCACCAACAAAGCAATAGAAAAGGCGGAAAGTGCGTCATCGCTGAAGTACCAGGATACCCCGGTGCTGAGAAGCAGAAAAGCAGAATTCAGCAGGATAAGAACCCCAAGAATGTGTAAAACTGACTTCCAGCGAAAACGTGTCATTTTTCTTTGAAAAGGGCTTCCACTTTGCCAATGCACTGTGGTTTACTCAACACTACCACGTGGTCGAGGTCCTCAAAAACAAAATCTCCTGTTACGATAACTCCCGTGCCTCTTCGGATGACTCCTCCAACAATCGAAGCTTTTGGAAAACCACAGTTCTTGAGGGCTTTACCACATACCGAGGAGTTGTGGTGCACCTCGAACTCAAGCACTTCTACATCCGCACCGTGAATACTGGCCAGCGAGAGTACATCGCCTTTTCTGAGCAACTTGAAAATAGAATTAGCCGCGATGAGCTTTTTGTTGATCAAAGTATCTACCCCAATGTTTTGCGAAAGGTGGATGTAGTCTATGTTCTCGACGAGGGCAATGGATTTTTTTACGCTGTTGTTTTTGGCTACAAGGCTCGAAATGATGTTGGTCTCAGAATTGCGGGTTACCGCGATAAAGGCGTCCATTTCGCCCAGATTTTCGTCTTCGAGCACTTCCAGGTCGCGGCCATCAGCGTTGATAATGAGCGTGTCGGGAAGAGTTTCGGTGAGTTGGATGCAGCGTTCGCGGTCGGTTTCAAACAGTTTTACCCTGTATTTTCTGCTGAGTAGGCGCGCTGCGTGAAAGCCCACCGGGGTGCCGCCAAAAATCATCACATTGCGAATGTCCACCCGCTTTTTGTTGGCCACCTCAAGCACCTCGTCAATGCCCTTGCTTTGCGCAATAAAATAGGCGTGATCGTGCACCCTGAAATAGGTATCGCTGCGCGGAATAATGGTGTTGTTGTTGCGCAGCATCGCTACCGGTATGAACGAAAAGTTGGGGTTGAGATAGGCCGTTTCCTGCACGGTTTTGTTCACCAACGGACTGCTCGAGTTGATTTTCACACCTACCAATGAAAGTTTTCCTTTGTCGAACTCGTGGTAATCGGTAAACGCCGATTCCTTGAGCAGGCGCTTGATTTCAGCCGCGGCTAGTAGCTCAGGTGAGATTAGCTCGTCAATGCCTAGCTCTGCAAGTTGAAGTTCTTCCTGCTGAAGCAAGTACTCTGAGTTGCTCACACGGGCCACTGTTTTGGCGGCTCCGAGTTTTTTACCTAATATGCAGGTAGTGAGGTTGGTTTCTTCGGATGAGGTGACCGAAATAAGAAGATCGGCCTTGCTTACCCGCGCCTTGTTCAATACCGAGTAGGAGGTAGAGTTGCCCTGCAGTGTTTGCACATCAAGGTGGTTGCTCGCATAGCGAAGCTTGTCGCTATCCTTGTCAATCACGGTAATGCCGTACCCTTCGTAAGAAAGCAGTTTAGCAAGGTGAAACCCCACATCTCCGGCGCCTGCTATGATAATTCTCATGTGTTATGCTCTTGCTGGCGGGTCAAATATAAGGTGCGATGCTTCAATGCGTCGGGGAAAAGCCAAATTTAACAGACCGGGTATTTCTATTTCTGAAGCTCTCCCTGCACCCAAACCTTGTCCACATGCTCCGAACCAAAGGCGTAGGGTATATACGCCAGTGATGAAATGGGGTGTGTCATGATTAGATTGGCTTTTTTGCCTTCTGTAATGGTTCCCAGCTCGTTTTGCAGATCCATGGCGTAGGCTCCGTTGATGGTGGCCGCGTGAATGGCTTCTTCGGGGGTTATTTTCATCTTGATGCAGGCCAATGAAAGCACAAAAGGAATGTTTCCCGACGGGGTAGAGCCCGGATTGTAATCGGTGGCCAGCGCCAGGGGTAACCCCCTGTCAATGATGGTTCGGGCAGGGGTATAGGGTATTCCGAGAAAGAAAGAGCAGGAGGGAAGGGCCGTTGCGATGGTGTTGCTTCCTTCCAGGGCTTTGAGGTCACCTTCCTCCAGGTATTCCAAGTGATCCACAGAGCGCGCTCCGAGTTGCACTGCAGTCTCCACGCCGCCCAATACGGTAAACTGGTTCACGTGGATTTTCGGTACCATGCCGTATTTGGCAGCAGCTTCCAGAATACGGTGGGTATCGCTCACACTGAAGTAGTTGGTCTCGCAAAAAACATCAATGTACTCTGCGAGATTTTCGGCTGCCACCGCCGGAATGATTTCACGAATAACCAGGTCCACATACCCGTCCTTGTTGTTTTTAAATGCAGCCGGAACAGCGTGGGCTGCGAGCAGGGTGCTTTTGATGGGTATGATGGTATGTTCCCGAAGCCGCGCAATGACCCGCAGCATTTTGAGCTCTGCTTCCAGGCTCAGTCCGTAACCACTCTTGATTTCGATGGCTCCTGTTCCTGTGCGTACCACTTCGCGCAGGCGGTGTAAAGCCCCCTCTAAGAGTTCTTCTTCCGAAGTGTCGGCCAGGCGCGCTGCTGAGTTGAGGATGCCTCCACCCCGGGCGGCAATTTCTTCGTAACTCATACCGCGAATGCGGTCTGTAAATTCCTGCTCGCGGTTGCCCGCGTACACAATGTGTGTGTGCGAATCGCACCAGGCGGGTAGTACGTAGCGCCCTTCGGCGTCTATTATTTCCAGGTTGTTCCAGTCTGTAATACCGCTCCATTCGCTCATGGGGCCGTATCCCGCAATGTGTTCGCCTTCAATGGCCAGAAAAGCATTTTCAATCAAAGGGAGGCGGTTCATATCGGCGCCGGCCACCCATTTTGGCGACTCGTTGTACACACCTGCCAGTCCTTTGATGTTTTTGATGAGAATACGTTTCATAATGTGCGGGCCTTTGGTTTGGGCAAAGGTGCGAAAAATCGCATAGTACCGCTTCAAATAGCTTCCCCGGCCGTTGCCGGCTCAGCCATATTGGCTAACTTGCACCACAACCAATCCAACCAACAACATGCGTTTTTTGATTTTCTGTTTCCTGCTCGCTCCGTGGAATACTGTGCTTTTCTCGCAAACAACGTGGTCTGAGCACATTGCTCCTATTATGTATCAGCACTGTACCTCTTGTCACCGCGATGGAGGTATTGCTCCTTTTTCATTGATGACCTACCCCGAGGCCTCCGTTGCGGCTTTTGCCGTGGCGGATGCCGTAACCGATGGTGTGATGCCGCCCTGGCCGCCTGATACCACCTACCGCAGGTTTTCGCACGAGCGGGTGTTGAATGCCGACGAAATTGACCTGATTGTTGCGTGGCTGGCCGAATCAACTCCTGAGGGAGATCCTGCACTGGCTCCGCCACCACCGGTTTACAGCGATGATGGCTTTATCTCTCTGCCTCCCGACCTGGAAATCGTGATGCCCGTTCATACCAGTCAGGCTACCATGATGTCCGACGATTACAGCTGCTTTGCCATTCCTTCCGGACTTTTGCAGGATAAAAAAATCCGGGCTTTTGAGTTGGTGCCGGGCAATCCGGCCATTGTGCACCACGCACTGGTTTTTATTGATTCTGATGCTTCCTATCCTACCAACACAAGTGGCAACTGCATGGGGCCTCAAGACGGACTCATAGGTGGATATACTCCCGGGGCTGTACCCACCGTGTTTCCCTCGGATGGAGAGGATTTTAACCTCGGGGTGAACCTTCCGTCGGGCTCCAATGTGGTATTGGCTATGCACTACCCGCACGGCAGCCAGGGGCAAACCGATCAAAGCAAACTGCGCCTGTGGTTTTACCCGGATGAGTTGCCGATACGTGAAGTTACAACCACCGCCGTTTTGCAGAACTGGAGTTTTACCCTTCCGCCGGATCAGATGACAACAGTTACCGCTCAGTTCAGCACCATTCCATTTGATATTTCGTTGCTGAGCGTTTTTCCCCACATGCACATGTTGGGCAAAAGTATTGAGAGTTATGCCACAACTCCCACCAATTTAACTATTCCGCTGATTCGCATCAATCACTGGGATTTTCACTGGCAGCAGTTCTACGCTTTTGAGCAACTGGTGCGCATCCCGGCATGGTCAACCCTATACGGAGAAGGGATGTATGACAATACGGTAAACAATCCGCACAACCCCAACAACCCGCCCATTACGGTGGGTCCCGGTTTGAACACTTCCGATGAAATGTTTTTGATATACTTTCAGTTTCTGCCCTATCAGCAAGGCGATGAGTTGATAGACCTGGAACCCCTAACGCAAATGCCAGTGGTTACTTCTGTGCCCGATATTGCTGCGGATACGCCCTTGCGTCTTTTTCCCAATCCATCCCTCAATTTTGTGAATCTGGAGTTCGATGTTCAAAAATCTGAAATGGTGAGTGTGTACCTCTACGACATCCAGGGGAGGCTCATAGACAGGGTGCTTGAACGGCAAATACTCCCGGAAGGTGTACATCAGATTACCTACAGTATTGGATCTGAGATTACTCCGGGTATGTACGTATTCTCGGTGAACTGCGGTGGTGTAATGAGCTCAGCAAGGTTGGTGGTGCAGTAGGGGGGAGTACCTCACCTTTCAGGCCTCGATTTCTCCTGCAAAACTTTTGTTTTCAATGTTAAAACACTACCTTTGCGCTCCTTTTCCGAAAGGGGTTGCATCCGGTAGTGCAGCCATCTCATTTTTAACCCCTCCCGGGGTGCCGGAGCCGGGATACAAGTAACAAGGCAATATCATGGCCGAAGAAAACAAAAACACCGAAGAAGAGGTAAAAACCTCCGAAGCGGAAATCCAGGAGCAGCAGGAAGAAACACCTGAAACTCCTCAATCAGAAACTGCAGAAGAACCGACAGCAGAGGCTGTTTCAGAAGCGCCCAAAGCAGAGGCGGCTGCAGAAGAAGTAACCAGCAAAGCTGAAGAGCAAAGCAAGGAGGAAGCTCCTAAAAAAGCCCGCGCTAAAAAGGCCCAGCCCGAATTGGTGCCAACCACTGCCGAGCCTGAGGCAGATTTTAACTGGGATGAGTTTGAACACGGAATTGAGTCTTACAAGGCCGATGACGTGAAGAAAATGGATGCCCTCTACGAAGAAACCCTCACCTCTATCGACGAAGGGCAGGTTATTCACGGAACGGTTGTTTCAGTGAACAAAAAGGAAGTCGTGATCAACATCGGGTACAAATCCGAAGGTATTGTTGCAGCTTCTGAGTTTCGCTACAACCCCGACCTGAAGCCTGGCGACAAAGTAGAAGTGTTTGTTGAAAGTCAGGAAGACAAAAACGGACAGCTTATCATCTCGCACAAAACCGCCCGTATCCACAATGCGTGGGATCGTGTGAACAATGCACTGGCCACCGATGAAATCATCAATGGTTACGTGAAGTGTCGCACCAAAGGTGGTTTGATTGTGGACGTATTCGGATTGGAGGCCTTCCTCCCAGGTTCGCAAATTGATGTAAAACCCATCCGTGATTACGATATGTATGTGGGCAAAACCATGGAATTCAAGGTTGTGAAAATCAACCAGGAATTCAAAAACGTGGTAGTGTCGCACAAAGCGCTCATCGAGGCCGAACTCGAAGAGCAGAAGAAAGAGATTATCTCCAAGCTTGAAAAGGGACAGGTGCTGGAAGGTACCGTGAAGAACATTACCTCCTACGGCGTGTTCATCGACCTTGGTGGTGTGGACGGATTGATCCACATTACCGACCTGAGCTGGGGGCGTATCAACCACCCAGAAGAAGTGGTTACTCTCGACGAGAAAATTAACGTGGTTATTCTCGACTTTGACGACGACAAGAAGCGTATCGCTCTCGGTCTTAAGCAGCTCAGCGAGCACCCATGGGATTCTATCCAGGAAGACCTCGAAGTGGGCAAAACCGTAAAAGGTAAGGTTGTGGTGATGGCCGACTACGGCGCATTTGTAGAAATTGCCCCCGGTGTTGAAGGATTGATCCACGTATCGGAAATGAGCTGGTCTCAGCACCTTCGCAGTGCGCAGGACTTCCTGAATGTAGGCGATGAAGTGGAGGCACAGGTTCTGACCCTCGATAAGGAAGAGCGCAAAATGTCGCTCGGTATGAAGCAACTTACCCCCGATCCATGGGAAGGTATTGATGCCAAATACCCCACTCAATCGCGTCACAAGGCAACAGTGCGCAACTTCACCAACTTTGGTGTTTTTGTAGAGCTTGAAGAAGGTGTTGACGGATTGATTCACATCAGCGACCTTTCATGGTCTAAAAAGGTGAAGCACCCGTCAGAATTCTGCAACGTGGGCGAGGAGATTGAGGTGGTTGTTCTTGAAGTAGATCAGGAAAACCGTCGTTTGAGCCTCGGCCACAAGCAACTCGAAGAAAACCCGTGGGAAGTGTTTGAAACCGTGTTTGGCGAAGGCTCTGTGCACAAAGGCACCGTTACCGCGCTCGAAGGAAATCAAGCAGTTGTGAACCTGCCTTACGGTGTGGAAGGTATTTGCACCAAGAAAAACCTCCGCAAAGAGGATGGTTCGAACGCCAAGGTGGATGAGGCATTGGATTTTGTGGTACTCAACTTTAACAAAGGAGCCCGTAAAATCACCATTTCTCACACCCACACCTTTGAGGAAGGCGCTGAAGTTCCTGAAAAAACCGAACGCAAAGGCGGAAAGTCATCGTCTAAAATGGTTGAAGACCTGAACAAGAATCAGGAGAAAACAACCCTGGGCGATCTCGGTGTTCTCGAGAACCTCAAAGCCGATATGGAAAAAGAAGAATCGAAGGACGAGAAGAAGAAATAATCCGTAACTTCGTTCAGACGAATCATAAGAGCTCCTCTCACGAGGGGCTCTTTTTTTGCCAAGAAAACAGCACATGGCCAAGATCATCCCTTTTCGCGCCATTCGGCCGGTAGCCGATAAAGTTCATCTGGTAGCAACACGGTCGTACGTGTCGTACTCGCGTCCTAACCTGTACCGAAAACTGCATGAAAACCCCTACACCTTCATTCATGTAATCAACCCGGAGTTCAGCATGGGGCTGAAAGCCAAACGAGGAGCTGCCCGGTTTAAACTGGTGCGAAATAAGTTTCGGGATTTTTGTGAACGCGGAATACTCAGGCACGACGAAACACCCTCATTCTACATCTACCGGCAAATTCAACCCAAAGACTCCTTTACCGGATTGATTTGCGGCATCTCCGTTGACGATTACCTGAACGGAACCATCAAGGTTCACGAGCAAACCCTCACACGTAGAGAAAAGCTGTTTCAGAAATACCTGGATGTGTGCAACTTCAATGCGGAACCTGTGTTGCTCACCTACCCGGACGACAGCGGTGTGAATGAAGCCATTGAGCTCTCCCTGCAACAAAGACCGCTGTATGATTTCAGCACCACCGATCACCTCCGACATCAACTTTGGGCAGTGGATGACCCCAAAGTAATTGATTATATCACCAGTCAGTTTACCCACCACGAAAGCATCTATATTGCAGATGGCCACCACCGCTCAGCCTCTTCGGCATTATTGGGTAAGGTACGCCGCAAACTCAATCCCGGATATTCCGGGCAGGAGATGTTCAATTACATCATGGCCTGCCTAATTCCTGAAAGCCAGCTAAGTATATATGACTTTAACCGCGTGGTGAAAGACCTGAACGGACTCACCCCCGAAGCATTTATTGAAAGACTGAAGGCAGATTTTGAAGTAATTCGGCAAAAAGAAATGTATCAGCCCGAAAGGCTGCACGAAATGTCAATGTACCTCAAGGGGAAGTGGTATGCTCTGCGCTTGCGCGAGACTCCTGACGCCAACTCGGTTACCGCCTCGCTGGATTCGCAGATCCTATCCGAAAAAGTATTGCGGCCACTTCTCGGTATTGAAGACCTTAAAACCGATGCGCGAATAGAGTTTGTGAGCGGAAAGGTAGGAATGGATGGCCTGGCTATTTTCGCCGATAAAAAGAAGATGGAAGTGGCATTTGGTTTGTTCCCCGTAACCACTCAACAACTCAAAGCGGTGTCGGATGCCGGCGAAATCATGCCCCCAAAAACCACCTGGATTGAACCTAAATTGCGCAGCGGCCTTACCATTATGTCGCTCGATGATTAATTTTGGAAGATGCTTCGAAAGCTGATTTTAATAGGATTCGTGTTGTTTCTCCCGTTTACGGGTAACTCCGGCATGGAAGATTGGGGCTTTTACGCCCACCGCCGAATCAATCACTTTGCCGTGTTCACACTGCCACCTGAGCTTTTTGGTTTCTACAAGGAACACATTGAATACATCACCGAGGCGGCTGTAAACCCCGATAAGAGGCGTTATGCGGTAAAAGGCGAGGCCCAGCGCCATTATATTGACATTGACCACTACGCCGTGAATGGCGGCAATCCCTTTGAAGTGGTGCCACGAAAATGGGAAGCAGCTGTGGCAAAATTCTCAGAAGACACCCTGCAGGCCTACGGAATCATTCCCTGGCACATTGAAGTAATGATGAAACGCCTTACGCGTGCCTTTCAGGAAAAGGATAAGGACAGAATCCTCCGCCTCTCAGCCGACCTCGGTCACTACATTGGCGATGCCCATGTTCCTTTGCACACTACCAAAAACTACAACGGCCAATACACCGACCAGTACGGTATTCACGCATTCTGGGAGTCGCGATTACCGGAGTTGTTTGATCATACCTATAATTATCTTGTGGGCAATGCTACCTACGTAGATGATGTGCTGGCCTTTGCCTGGGACATTGTTGAGGAAAGCCACAACGCCGTTGATTCTGTACTCAGCTTCGAAAAAGAACTGAGCAAGCGTTTTCCTGCTGATAAGCGCTACGGATTTGAAGAACGCGGCCGAACCCTCGCAAGGGTGTTTTCACAGGAATACTCCAAAGCCTATCACGACATGCTCGGGGGCATGGTGGAGCGCCGTATGCAACAAACCATGAGGGCAGTGGGAAGCCTTTGGTTTACAGCCTGGGTCAATGCAGGGCAGCCCAATATGGGCAAGGTTGAATACCAGCACGATGAAGACTATGAGGAAGAATGGCGAAAGATTGAGAAGAAGTTTCAAAGTGCGGAAGAAGCCATAGGCCGGGACTGTAATTAAAACCTTCTTCGCAAGCTGGCAACTAATCTTTGAAGCACACGTTTAACCTTGCGAGAGAAAGCTGCAAGACTTTCTGAAAACCAACTGATTTTTTACGATTTGCTCAACGAATGGGGATGAGGGCAAGGAAACATTCCACGTATATTTTGGGTGTGCTCACGTTGTTGTTTTGGAACAACGCATCGGCGCAGTTTACGGATATATCATCTGTGCTGGGTGGGCCCCATCAGTTTTTCAATTCGCCCCATGGTGAAGGCCTGAGCTTTTACGATTTCAACAAAGATGGCTGGGACGACCTTACAATCAGTCTGGCCGATGGCGACCCCTTGTTTCTGGTAAACAACCAGGGTGTTTTTGAGCCCGCGCCTTTCAGTATTCCCAATCCGCACTCCTCCTCCATCAGTATGATGCTCTGGTGCGACTACGACAACGACGGTGACGCCGACCTACTCATTACCAAGTTTGGCGGGCCGGTGGAGCTTTGGAACAATGACGGTGATTTCAACTTTACCAATGTGGCTATGTCTGCCGGGTTGACTGCCGGTAACTTTTTTCACGTAGGAGCGGCCTTTTGCGATTACGACCACGACGGTTGCCCTGATTTGTACATTTCCAAATTTTACCACCCATCCTTTTGGCAGGGAGATCATTATGCCGGCGCACTCTACCGCAATAACTGCGATGGTACCTTTACAGATGTGACCCATGAAAGCGGTGTTTTTATTCCTCCCAGACCCTCATTTCAGCCGGTTTTTCTCGATTACAATAACGATGGTTGGGAAGACCTTTTTCTCGTGATTGACCGCGTGTTCTGGCCCAATGAGCTGTTTGAAAACAATGGCGATGGCACCTTTACAAGGGTCACGATTGAGTCGGGTTTTGACTTTAACATCTGCGCCATGACTGGTACAGTGGATGATTTTGACAACGACGGAGACCTCGATATCTACATCACCAACAATCCCGGCGTGGGCACCAAACTGATGCAAAACAACGGGGATGGCACATTTGAAGACATCGCACAGGAAATGGGCGTTCACTTGAATGAAGTATCCTGGGGCTCACTCTGGCTCGACTACGACAACGATTCCTGGCAGGATCTCTTTGTAGGAGTTACTTCACCGGTACAAGCCCCTATTGGAAACCAGTTTTTTGTGAGCCAGCAAGGTGCGGTGTTTACCCAGGAAAATGCCCTGCTGGGCATCGATAATGACCCATCGGAAACCTACGTTTGTGCCCGAGGAGACCTTAACAACGACGGTTACTTTGATTTTATCATCAGCAACCGCTGGCCGCATCATGTTAGACTTTACGAGAACAACGGCGGAACCAACAACTACCTCTCGGTTTCGGTAGAGGGAACGCTCAGCAACAAAGACGGCATAGGAACCTGGATTCACTGTTACGCAGATGGAAACCACTACGTGCGGTTCACCATGTGCGGAGAGAACCTCATCAGTCAGAATTCAGGAAAGGAAATATTCGGGTTGGGAGCCATTCAAAATGTAGATTCACTAGTGATTACCTGGAACCGTGGAACCACTCACACCTTTTACAATCTGAACGTTAATCAGCACCTGCATTTTATTGAGGGTGAAACCTACGATACACCTTTCGCCATTCACAACCAGGATACGGTGTACCTCTGTCCGGGGGATACACTCCTTCTGGATGCAGGAGAACACCAATATTTTGTTTGGAGTACCGGACAGGACAGCGCAATGATTGAGGTAACAGAGCCAGGAACGTATTTCCTCCAAAGCCTGAATGAATACGGTGTTTGGGTGTCTTCTTTTCCCGTTGAGGTATTGTACACACCCGAGCCCGAAATTAATTTTAACCCCAACCACATTCATTGTTTTGGAGGCTCCAACGGCTCTATTTACCTGGAAGTTTCTACAGCACCCCTGAGCGAAATTGTGTGGAATTCCGGACACAATTCAGCGTTTCTCGACAACCTCCATTCAGGTTCTTACGCCTTTAATGCCACGGATAGCTATGGTTGTGAGGTAGCCGACAGTATTTACCTCTCACAGCCCGACTCTCTGTGGGTGCTGCCAATGGTTACAGATGTGTCCTGTTACGGTGCGTCTGATGGTTGGGTGATGCTGAACTTTTTTGGCGGAACTCCTCCGTATTTATCGCAATGGGGAGGATTTAACCCACTGGCCCTGTCTGCCGGCAGTTACGAAGTGGGGGTTTTGGACTGGTTGGGTTGTGAGGCCATGGTGTCATTTTGGGTTGAGGAGCCTGATTCGTTGTATGTTGAATATACGCACACTGCCTCGGTTTCAGATGGTGAAACAGGAACTGTAGAGGTGTCAGCATTCGGAGGAACTCCGCCCTATGCCAACAACTGGAGCAATGGCTGGAGCAACGTGTGGTACGGTGATGAAGTACCCCCGGGTTCTTATGAGGTTGAGGTGCTGGATGATCAGGGTTGCGCTGTGTGGATTTCTTTTGTGATTGAATCCACGGCGGGTGTGGCGCAGTACCATGAATCACAATGGCAATTGTTTCCCAATCCGGCCGGTCAGTATGTGTATTTGCGCAATCCGGATTGTGCTGGTTCAGTTTCTGTTCGGATATTGAACCACCTCGGGCAGGAGGTAGCCATGCGTGATTTGCACAGTTGTCAAGAGGCGATGGACGTATCGTCGCTCGCTTCGGGGGCCTACTTTGTGGTGATAGGGGAGCGCACACAAAGCGTGCTTCGCTTTGTAAAACTGCCCTAAAACTAGTTCGGCTTGTTCTTTCCTTCCACCTCGTGGCGGTACAGTACGCGGTAGGCTTTGCTCTCTTCAATCATCGCCTTGTAACGAATGGGGTAACGCCGCGCAGCGTTGATCAGCGCATCCCCCCCCAATCCGTAAAATTCCGGATACCGCTCTCCAATAACGCGGGCGCTCTCTTTACCCGAGCCGGCATTCACCAGAAAATCAGGAAAATCGTAGTCGTCCGGAATGGGTTCATCCATCACTTCGCGCATGAATCGCAGAACCTTGTCACGGTCGGCGCGCTGAAGTTGCTTCACCAACTCATCGGGGTCGGAGCTGAATTCTTTTTCCACCGCTTCTACGGTAGCTTTTTCGGCAGAACTGCTGCGTTGGCTGAGTGTGTAACCCAACATGCCGAGGGTAATTACAGCAAGTACAATCAGGATGATATCAGATGCTTTCAGTTTCATGGTTACAATTTTGGATGTTGGCTGGCGCGAAGGTAGTTAAATTCAGTTTCGCAGCATACGGGTTTTCTGCGTCTGCAGCCTGTCATCTCAAACTTCACTATTCAGATTCTTTCATGCTGTCGAGGTAGATGAAGTATTTCTCCATAGCCTTGTGTGCTTGAATATATGAGCGATAACCGATAGGGTCTTCGCGCACGGCTTGCAGGTGTTCACTGCCCTTTACCCTGCTGAAACGCGCATAGCGATCATTCACATTGTTGACGGCCGCTGTGAGATTGGGCGAGCCCGAAATATATGCCGGAAGCACGTAATTGGAAGGTAAATCGGCTGCTGCAACCTGATCCATGTATGCTTGCACCTCTGCGTCAGAAGCGTTTTTCAGACGAAGGGCAATGGCATTGTCAGTGAATTCAAGATAATACACCTCTTCGGGTTGCGGGGGCATGATCAGCCAAAGTGCCAACAACCCCAAAACCACTCCTCCGGCAAACGAAATCCACTTGTTCATACCGCGTAATATCTGCTTCTTAACCTTTTTTGGGATGGCCGCAAGTTACATAAAATGAACCTATTTTTTAAACGGTTTTCGGTCGCTAAACCTTGTGACGGTGTGCCTTGTTAGGGTAATGGATTGGTTTAATTATCTTTGTGCAAAACCCAATAAGAATGAAACACTGGCTACCCTTCCTTCTGATTTTCTTCATTTACCCTTCATTGCTTATTGCGCAGGTTGACGACGATTGGGATGACCGCACTGAGGAAGAAATTGCGGCCGATAAAGCGGCTGCTGCCTTTTGGGACGATGTATATGAAGATGAGCGCAAAGGATTGTACGTGGGTCTATATGTAGGCGCACTGCGTTCGGGTAATGCCACAGCGCGTATGTACGATGGGCATGGCTTTGATCTGGATGGGACGAGACACAATTTTCAGAACTCCTGGCTTAATACTTATCTGAACTCGATTCTGAGTAGCCCGGCCATTGGAGGTGACCAGGTGGCTCAGGCCCTTGGTGTTGACCCCGGTCAGTGGACCTTCGGACCGGAGGATATGCCGGGCCAGATGGTGTACAACATAGCCTTTTCATTTGGGCTGCAGGCGCGCTACAATTTTGATGCGAAGAATGCTTTGTTGTTTAATATCAACTTAATGCGACTTACAACCAACGGCTTGTTTACCGTTGAGTCAACGGCCACACAGCCTCAAAATCCTGCCAACCCGGGAGCCATCAATTTTGTGCGGCCTATCGCAGAGTTTGGTATTCGCGGCATGGAGCAGCGCATGGGTTTTCAGGTGGGATACCAACGCATTCTTGGAGACCATGAATTTTTTAACTGGATTGTGGAAGGAGGAGTGGACCTTACCATTGTGCGCTTCGACGGAAATGAAATAGAGCTGGGCGGACAAATTATTGATATCACCCAGGTGTTAAATACATTCGGGCAGCCGCTGATGGGCGCAAGAAACCTCACCGGAGCAGGTGTGGGGGTTTTTGGTGGTTTTGGAGGTCAGATTGAGGCCGGTGGAGCCTGGACCATTCAACTGCTGTACAACCCCATTTTTCAGAATATTGCACTTGGCTCGGTGGCCAGCTATGGTTTACACCACATGCTTGGGCTTCGAATGATTTACAACTTGTAGCATTTCCGGAATTTGTCAGGAATTGAATAAAAAAAACCCCGCAACGTCAGGTGCGGGGTTTTTTAGTGAAAGATATTTCAAAACGGTTTTCGCTTCCGGAATGGGTTTAGTGAACTACTAGTTTTTCCGTCACAAAGCGCTCGCCGTCCACCACTACGTGAACCATGTACATGCCTTTGCTGAGTGATTGATTGAATCGAATCAATCTACTCACCACACTTCCGGTATGACCGAAACCGTCGTTGAGCAACAGCTTGCCGTGTACATCATACACATGTATCGCTACATGGTGATTTCCTTCATCCAACCCGCTCAATTCCAGTCGCACCTCATTACCGGAACTAGGGTTAGGGTAGATCACGGTGTTTTCCTGAATGGCAGACTTAAGGGATGCTACGTCAGGCACAGGCATTCCGGGGCCTTCTATGGCAATGTTGCAAACCGGACCAAAATCGCCCAGTACACCTTCCTGTTGCACACGTACCCGGATTTCAATTTCACCCGGCTCCAGAGGCGGGCTTATGCCGTTCCAGTTCAGTGAAATGCCTGTATTTGGCCGCTGTGCAGTGCTCGTTATTCCGGTAGTGGTATTTACGAACTCCCATTCGTAGTAATCTGCTGAACACACGCTTTGAGCAATGAGCAGTCCGCTCACTGAGGCGAATGTAACACCACAGAAATTCGGCCGAACAGCCGTAATGGCCGGTGAACCCAACGAAATGCTATGCACAGCGCCAAAGCCTGCCCAAACATCTCCTACTGCGGCTTCAACGGCAACATGGTATTGCTGCCCGGGTTGTAAACCTCCAATCCAGGACAAACGCGCACCTGGATTGCTGGAACCACGAACGTAGTAGATTTCATTGCCATTGTTCGGGTCGTTGTCAGGGTCAATGCGCCAACGGTAATTGGTGGCGCCACTCACGCTGTATGCAATCATGATATCACAAAGGGCATAGGGTTCGCCCCCTCCATTGCTGCCGTGGTACTCAGGCCGAAGTTCTGTGAGAGGTATAGTATTGGAGGTGCTGATGGTGCAAATATTTCCATACTCTCCCCAAACGCCGTTAACCAACACCTTTACCCGTACCTGATAGGTTTGAGCCAACGCAACGCCATCTATCCATGCTATGCGAATCCACGGATTATTCGTGCTACGCGTGTATTCAGGCAAAGGCGCGCCTCCAACCGGTGTGAATTCCCAGCGGTATGCCTGTGCCGAAGGAATACTGGTGGCAGAGATAAAATCGCCAAGCTCATAGCCACCGGTGTTGCAGAAATTAGGATGTACCTGTGTGGTGGGTACGTTGTCAGCAAACGGAACATCAACGGAGAACGCTTCCTCGCATCCAGCAGCATCCTGCACTACACACATGTATGTTCCGGCAAAGACGCCGAGTAGCTCGGGTTCTGTTTGCATGAATGCATCATTCCACTGATAGCTGTAGGGTTCTTGTCCGCCGGTGACCATTATTGTGGCCGCGCCATTGGCAAAACCGAGCGTTGCGGGTACTGTTGTGTAGCTGTACGATAGCTCACAATCCGTTTGTGGATCGCATGGCTCGTTTCCAGTATTTCCTCCCACACAGTTGTCGCAGTTGTCAATAAATGCCGTGCCGCCAAAGTCGCCGTTACAGTCTGCTGTGCAGGCCTCCTCGCCGGTGGTTCCGCCCACGCACTCGCCACAGTTGTCAATAAACG
>REDV01000044.1 GCA_007695365.1 Cryomorphaceae bacterium
TTAAAAAACAAAAAACGATGAAAACTACCAATCTACTTGCGACGATCGTCGCAGGTTTCCAGGAAATCTACGTTACCGGATGGCCCGCAGGTATCTACATTGCCAAACTCATTGTCAACAACAAAAATTTTGACACCGTAAAAATCAGTGTGGTGAAGTAATTGCTTACCGAATAGCACCCAAGTGAAAAACCGGTCTCTGAAAGGAGATCGGTTTTTTTAACCTGAGTTCGATTATTATTCGGGAATTCAGATGTTCATAAACACCAAAATACAAGGCGCATTTTCAAAGCTCTAGCGGGCTAAAGCGCGATAATACAACGTAGCAGTTTGGTGTTTTATGGAAAAGTCAATCATGTTTTCACCTCTATACAGTGATTTTCTGCTCAATAATGCTTCGCAATAGCCCGCTATTTCTACATAATCTTCAGTTTCAACCCACTATTTACAGGTGCTCTGAACCCTGAAGAATAACCGAACGTAGGTTTTTAATACCACGAATGTCCCTGGCGCACTATACGGGCCTTCCCAAATGAGTAATGGCTGGGAATGTAACACATGAAGGCGGGGTATGAATGAGCTTCAAAATGTACTGTGACTACAGCCTCGCCAGCACCGTTTGATTGCCGGTTACTTTTTGTCCGAGGTTTACCAGTACCTCGGCATGGGTGGGAAGCAGTACATCTACCCGCGAGCCAAACTTGATAAAACCCATCTCGTCGCCGCGCTTTACCTGCGATGCGGGCTCTGCGTAATTCACAATGCGCCGTGCTACGGCTCCGGCAATCTGCTTCAGGCCGATGTGCCCGCCTGTGGTCTGCATCACCAGTTCGTGCTTTTCGTTGAGCTCCGAGGATTTGGGGTGCCAGGCTACGAGAAATTTCCCCGGCTTATAGGTGCTTTCTGCCACGACTCCGTCTATGGGGTACCAGTTGATATGCACGTTGAGGGGCGACATAAATATGGAAACCTGCGTGTGTTCCGCACCGGCGTATTGCACCTTTTCAATCACCACAACCTTGCCGTCGGCGGGGCAAACCAGTTCGTTGGGGGGTAAATCCTGATTGGGCCTGTTGGGAACCCTGAAAAACCGAAAAGTAAAAATGAGGTACAGCACACTCAGCAAAAAAACAAACCACACAAGCGGGTTGTCTTTGCCAAAAAGAGCCAGAAAAAACACGTTTACCACCACTGTTCCCAGTGTGGTTATCAGCATGATATTGGTTCCTTCCCGGTGAAATTTCACAACCGTAGAGATGAATTTATGCGCCCGAAGGTAATTGAAATTGCGTTATGCCCGATAATTTTGAGTGTATCCGGGCTTATCCCCGTTCAGCGGAAAAGAATCAGAAATGCGTACACCGCGGGGCCAATAAAGAGCAGTCCGTCTATGCGGTCGAGGAAACCACCGTGACCCGGCATGATTTGGCCGGAGTCTTTTACATTGTAATTGCGCTTGATAACCGATTCGGACAGATCGCCGAGGGTGCCAAAAACCACCACGATGGCCGCGAGGGTCATCCATTGCCACAGATTGAGGTCGTCGTTGAAATAGGCAAAAAGCCAGCCTCCGGCCAGCGCAAAAAGTGCTCCGCCCAGCAGACCTTCGATCGTTTTTTTGGGCGATACCGCGGGCATCAACTTATGCTTGCCAATCATAGAGCCCGTGAGGTAGGCAAAGGTGTCGTTGGTCCATGCAAACACAAAAATACCGAGCAGCAAATAGGGTTGAAAGTAAGCCTGGTAGAAGGCGCTTTGAACCAGTAGCACCAAGGGCGTGCCGATGTAAATCACAGCCACCAGCGAGCGGGATGACCGTTTGAAAGAGGGTTGCCGTGTGGTGAGTAGTTCCCATATAAAAGGAGCAACTCCTGCCATCCCTACCGCTGGTAGAATCAGTCGTTCGTCGCCGGCCGTAAGTGAAGTAGCATAGCCCGAGAAAAGCACCACGGCTCCGGCAAAGGTGGCGCCCCTTGAAACGGGAACTCCGTTTTGCTCCATCATTTGCATCAGCTCCTGCATGCTTATCAGCGCGATGACGGCCAGCACAGCGGCAATAGCCATCGGGTGCATGAGCGTGGTGCCCACAATGAGTGCAACATATACTGCGCCCGACACAGATCTAATAAGCATGGTCTTCATCATGCGGGTCGGGTGAAGATTTGGGTTGAAACTGCCAATGAATCAGGATTCGTCAGACATATGTTTGTCGAGTAAGCCACGGGCGCGAACATAGTCAACATTTCGCACAAGCAGGGTGACTTCACCAAACGAAAGGTAAGAAGAATCGCGCTGGTTGAGCACCACGGCTGCAATTTCGTGGCTTTCCAGCATGCTGCGGATTATCTCGAGCTCTGTGGGATACGACGAGCGGTACAAAGGCACCCAGTCTTTCTCCATGGTGCTATTCGCCTTTTTCGCCCGCAGGTGCCGATGCGCTTTCCTCCTCGGCGGGAGGAGTCATGGCTTCATCTTTCGCCGCCGGGGTTTCCTTGCCGTTCACCCTTGGGGTGGTGTCGGCATCAGCCGTTTCAGAAAGGGGAGCTTCATCTTTCTCAAACGGCCGCTTTCCGAAAATTTTCTGGAGGTCGTCTTTGAAGATTACCTCGTCTTTCAGCAACTTGTCAGCAAGCTGATCAAGCTTGTCGCGGTTTTCGGTGAGAAGCTGAACCGCCCTCTCGTATTGGGATTCTATCAGCTTGTGCACCTCCTCGTCGATGGTTTGGGCGGTTTTTTCGCTGTAGGGTTTCGTAAAGCTGTACTCCCCACCGCTTGAATCGTAGTAGCTGATGTTACCTACATTATCATTGAGCCCGTAAATGCTCACCATGGCATATGCCTGCTTGGTGACCTTCTCGAGATCGCTCAACGCACCGGTTGAGATTTTGTCAAAAATCACTTTTTCTGCGGCCCGGCCTCCCAGCGCTGCGCACATCTCGTCGAGCATTTGCTCTGTAGTAGTAATCTGCCGCTCTTCGGGCAGGTACCATGCAGCGCCTAAAGAGCGTCCGCGCGGAACAATCGTAACCTTCACCAACGGAGAGGCGTGCTCCAGCAACCAGCTCACGGTGGCGTGACCTGATTCGTGGTAGGCTATGACTTTTTTCTCGTCGTCGGAGATGATTTTGTTCTTTTTTTCCAAACCGCCTATGATCCGGTCAACCGCATCCAGAAAGTCCTGGCTTCCTACGGTTTTCTTTTTCTTCCTGGCAGCTATCAGTGCGGCTTCGTTGCAGATATTGGCAATGTCGGCACCTGAAAAGCCCGGCGTTTGTTTTGCGAGGAATTCAATATCAACTGTATCGTCGGTTTTGATGGGCTTAAGGTGAACGGCGAGAATCTGCTTGCGTTCAACCAGGTCGGGCATATCCACAAAAATCTGTCGGTCAAAACGACCTGCACGCATCAGGGCGCGATCCAGAATATCAGCACGGTTGGTAGCAGCAAGGATGATCACCCCGCTGTTGGTGCCAAAGCCGTCCATCTCGGTGAGTAGCTGGTTCAGCGTGTTCTCGCGCTCGTCGTTGGCACCCATGTTGGCACTTTTTCCACGCGCCCTGCCGATGGCATCAATCTCATCAATAAAGATGATGGCAGGAGCCTTTTCCTTGGCCTGTTTAAAAAGGTCGCGCACCCGGGAGGCACCCACTCCCACAAACATTTCTACAAAGTCTGAGCCCGAAAGGGAGAAAAACGGCACCTGTGCTTCTCCTGCAACTGCTTTGGCAAGCAGTGTTTTACCTGTTCCGGGAGGGCCTACAAGCAATGCCCCTTTCGGAATTTTAGCACCGAGTAGCGTGTACTTGTCGGGGGTTTTCAAAAAGTCAACAATCTCCTCCAGTTCTTCCTTTGCGCCTTCAAGGCCGGCCACGTCTTTAAAGGTAACGTTGGTGCTTTTCCCTTTTTCAAAAAGCTGGGCCTTGGATTTTCCGATGTTGAATATCTGTCCTCCGGGTCCGCCCGAGCCGCTGATTCTGCGCATCACAAACATCCAGATGGCTATCATGATACCCAAAAAGAGCACCCAGCTAAAAATTTCACGCCCCCAGTTGTCTTCCGTGCGGAACTCGTACATTACCCCGTCTTCGCGGTACCAGCGGTCGAGCTTAGAGCCAAAGTCTTCGCGCATGCTACCGAGTTCCACGCGGTAGTGCGGACCGGTGAGCTTGGAGCCCATCGTGGGGTTTTTAATTTTCTTGTCGTGCGGCTCGCGCTCCAGATAATCGCGCTTGATGGTTACCTGGGCCACGCTCTCGTTTACTACGGTAATGCGTTCAACGTGACCTTCCTCCACCATTTTCTCGAACTCAGTGTAGGTGAGGGGTACGGCTGTAGGCCCAAAGGTGAACAGGTTCAGCGAGATGATTACCAGAATTACGATGGCGTAAATCCAGTAAAAGTTAAACGGCCGCTTGTTTTTGGGCGGACGAGAACCACCTGAGAATTTGTTTTTCAGGTCGTTGAATTCTTTATTTGGCTCGTTGGCACTCATAGCAAATGCATGTTATATTTGGTAATCAACCTGGTGTGAGGGTGCGTCGGCCCAGAGCCTTTCCAGATCGTAAAATTCGCGGGAAGAGCGCTGAAAAATGTGCACAACGATGTTGAAGTAATCGAGGATAATCCATTCGGCGTTGGCCATTCCTTCGCGATGTATCGGCCGCTCATTAAGCTGCTCACGCGTTTCTTTTTCAACGGATTCCGCCAGCGATTCTACCTGCACATTGGAGTCTCCATGGCAGATAATGAACTTGCTGCATACGGCGTTGGGGATTTTTTCCAGATCGAGAACTACAATGTCCTTTCCTTTAACTTCTTGAAGTCCATGTATAATGGTGTTAAGAAGTGCTTCTTTTTCTTTTTTCGTTGTTTTACCCGCCATTCATTCTTTTTAACAAGGTGCAAAGTTACACATTCAACACGAGATTGGCTTATTTTGCGGTGCTTTGCAAACCTTGCCCAGATGGCTTTTGGAGACACCCTTTTCCGCCTCGAATCTCTGGATTCAACCAACAACTATGCTGCCACTTTGTTGCGTTCGGCGGATGTGGCGCAGGGTACTGTCGTTCTGTCACAATTTCAGGAAGCAGGTAGAGGGCAGCGCGGAAAGGTTTGGCAGGCCTCACCGGGCAGCGCGCTTTTAATGAGCGTGGTTCTTTTTCCCAACGCCCTCGCGGCCGACCGGCAGTTTGCCCTCAGCCAGGTGGTGAGTATCTCCCTGGTGGAGTTTCTCAAAACGCGTTTCGCTCTCAAAGCTTCCGTGAAATGGCCCAATGACCTGCTTTGCAACGACGCGAAACTGGCGGGTGTGCTCATAGAAAACAGTCTGCGCGGCACATGGGTGGAGCACAGCATTGTGGGAATTGGTATGAACCTGAACGAACACCCTGAAGGCACCGCCCTGAAAAGCACATCGCTATCAGCAGAGGTAGGGCAAAGATTTGTACCGGAGGATGTTTGCAAAGCCTTACTTCCCGTGCTCGAGCGCAATTACCAGCTTCTTCTTTACAACGATTCGCTTCGTGAAACAAGGTACAGGGAATGTCTTTGGGGGACCGATAGGTGGCTTAAATACCGCGCAGGCGAGGATGAATTGCAAGCCCGTGTAGCGGGGGTGGATGCAAGAGGTCAGTTGGTGCTTGAATTTCCCAATGGAAACACCCGTTCTTTTGCGATGCAGGACGTGCAGTTAATGGGCGAACTCCTCTGACAGCCTCCTGGCGATGTAATCAAAAAGGTTGGTGAGCGGCTTCTCAACCATCATTTTCAGAAAGGGGTTGATGTCGGCCTCAATGATTTGCTGAGCTTCGCATTGGTTGTCGCCGATGGCCTTGATGTGGATATTGAGCGTGAGCGCAAAAGGTGCGCTTTCGTCCGATTCAAGTTGCAGGTATCCCGGAGGGTCGGCCTGTTTTTTTCGGAAACCGATTTCGGTTACGTTCTTGATCTTAAAACGAAAACTATCCTGATCAGAGCGCCAGTTCTCAATGCGGTCGGGCGGAAGGAGACCTTCAAAGTTGTTGGCGTCGTTCACGTAGTTGAACACTTCTTCGGCGCTGGCAGCAACGGTAACCTTCTGGCTCTCTATTTTAGTCATTGTGCGTGTTGGTTTTGACCCCATGTGGCGGGATTCTGACGCCATTCGCGAAGCGATTCGAGGTCGTCAACCGAGATATAGCCCGATTCCAGGGCTTGAGTAATAAGTGTGTTGTAATCGGTGAGAGTGATAACGGGGCACTGGGCGTTTTTGAAAGCCTGTACCGACAAATCGAATCCGTAGGTAAAGATGGCAGCCATTCCCTTGATTTCGCATCCGGCTTCCCGCAGGGCCTGCACGGCAGCCAAACTGCTTCCGCCTGTTGAAATCAGGTCTTCAATCACCACTACCGACTGGCCGGCTTCTACCACACCTTCGATGCGGTTCTGCAGTCCGTGGCCTTTATCATCTGGACGAACATAGGCAAACCCCACACCCAGTTCCTGCGCAACCAAAGCCCCCTGTGCAATGCCGCCTGTGGCCACACCCGCAATCATGTCGGGCTTTCCGAAGTTGTCCAATACCTTGCGCGCCAACTCCTGGCGAATATAGGTGCGGATTTTTGGGTAGGACAAAGTTTTGCGGTTGTCGCAGTAAATGGGCGACAGCCAACCCGAAGCCCACGTAAAAGGAGCGGAAGGCTGAAGTTTGATTGCTTTGATTTGAAGCAGGAATTCCGCTACTTTGAGCGAGGATTCATCGCGTTTATTCATGCCGCAAATGTATAAAGTTTTCATCAACGATTCTCCGCTTTTTATCAACAGTCATGCCGATGATAATGGGCGAATTAACAGTAATTTGCAACTCATAGACTGGTCTGATGCCACCCCCGGAAAGTTGTGGCAACAAACCCTCAACAAGGCACCGGTAGGCATGTTGCTGCATCATTCATTGTCCGAACAGGAAGCATGGCAGCGCTGGCAAAAGCAGTTTTTGCGTTTGGATGCAGCGGGTGGGCTTGTGCTGGATAACAGAAAACGTTTTCTCGGAATTTTTCGCCTCGGCAAATGGGACCTTCCCAAAGGAAAAACCGAAGAAGGTGAATCCATGGAGGAAACAGCCCTTCGCGAGGTAAGTGAAGAATGTGGCATCACCGGACTGGGTCTGGAAAAACACTTGCAAGATACCTGGCACATCTACCCCTACAAGGGCCGTTTTGTATTGAAACGAACCCAATGGTTTTTGATGCGCTGGAACGGATCCGGAAAGTTGATGCCACAGGAGGAGGAGGGAATTGAGGACTTGCGCTGGTTTTCAGCCGCTGAGCAAGACACTTTCCTTTCAAACACTTATGCGTCCGTTGGTGAAGTAGTAAACGGTTTTTTTCAATCAGCTTACGCGAGCGAATAGTTCGCTTCGTACCTTCATGCACTAAAAACATCCAACATGATTATTACCAATACAGAGACCATACCCGGTAAAGAAGTAGTTGAAATCCTTGGAGTTGCACGCGGAAGCACCGTGCGTGCCCGAAATGTAGGGCGGGATATTTTTGCTTCACTCAAAAACCTCGTGGGAGGAGAAATCAGTGAATACACCAAGTTGCAGGCACAATCTCGTGAACAAGCCTTGCAGCGGATGCAGCAGGATGCCGAGCGCCTTGGTGCCGACGCCGTGGTGAATGTGCGCATCACAACAAGCATGATTATGCAGGGCGTTGCGGAGATTCTTGTGTATGGTACGGCTGTAAAATTGCGCTGATATGATTTGGCTCATTCTTCTTATCGGAATCATTGCGCTGGTGGTATTTGGCGTAGTGGCCTGGATTGTGGCATTTCAGATTGACCGCAACATGACCGAGGATTTTGAAGAGCGCGATAACTGAAAAACGCCCGCGCTTCTGAACTTTGCCATGCAACTGGTTGTTTCAAGTGACATGAAAACGCACCATCCTGTTCTATACCACGAAGTGCATCGCTGCTCCCCCGGGGCACCCTGGCTTTTGCTGGTGCACGGCGCAGGAGGCAGCACCGCCACCTGGAAGCGACAAGTTCCCGAACTTGGCCGTTATTGCAACATCATTTTGATTGATCTTCCCGGTCACGGAAAAATGGCAGAACGAGCGGAAATCGCAAATCATTACAGTTTTGGGCAAATCGGCGCTGAAATCTGGAAAGTGGCCGACCATCTGGGTGTGCAAAAACTTCACCTGGTGGGTGTTTCCCTGGGGAGCATCATTGTGCTCACCATGCGCGATCAACAGCCCAACCGCGTGGTTTCGGTGATTAATGCCGGCGCCATTGTACGACTGAGTACCCGGCTTAAAGTGCTGGCCGGAACCAGTCTGGCGCTCGCCAAGGTGATTGGCTACCGCGCCTTTTACAAGCTCAGCGCCACCATTATGCTACCGCGCAAGAACCACAAAAAATCGCGTGAAGTGTTTCTGCGTGAGTCAAAAGTGTTGAGCACGGAAGAATTCCGAAAATGGACTGCGCTCTACGCCGGACTGAATCAAACGCTGAAGCACATTTTTCACACGCCAAGCCACATACCGCAATTGCTCGTAATGGGTGCCCAGGACCACCTTTTTCTGCGTCAGGCGGAGCGCTATGCGGCGCTGCACAAAAAAGTGCGTTTGGAAGTGGTGCGGTACTGCGGGCACGTGGTGAGCATTGAACAAGCTGCGGTTTTCAACGAACTGGTAATGGATTTTTTGCGCCGCTTTGAAGCGCAGGAAGAAACACCCTCTAAGCGGCCTGCACTGGCCACTACCTGACGGCCTTCAAAATTCCCCGGATTTTTTCTTCATCAGGCTTCCATTGCGTGCCCATATGCAGGTGCAGGGAGCTTTGCATTTCTTTTCTGGCCGTGACGTGCAGCGCTTTGATGCCGGATCTTTTAAAAATTTCGGCGTTGGTGGGGTTCACCCCGCTACCGGCCATTACCGTGAGGGTGTCGCCGGCAAGTTGTGTCATGGCGGCAATCAAGGCAAGGCCCTTTTCGGCTGTTGTTTCCTGCCCCGAGGTAAGCACGTTTTGAAAGCCCATTTCCATCAAGGTTTCGAGAGCGTGAAGCGGGTCGCGACAAACATCTATGGCCCGGTGAAAGGTAGCGGCAAGTCCGATTTGACGGGCTTCGTTCAACAGCATTTGGTTGTGTTCCAGGTTGAGGGTAGAGTCGTTGTTGAGTACGCCAAAAACCACACCGGCTACATTGGCTCTCGCAGCTCCACGGATATCACTGAGCATCAATCTCAGCTCTGCAGCGCTGTAACAAAAGTCACCGCCTCTGGGTCTTATCATTGCAAAAACCGGAATGTTACAGGCTTCGCTCACCTGCTCCATCATTCCGTGGGAGGGAGTGGTGCCACCGTTGTGCAAATCGGCGCAAAGCTCAATGCGGTGGGCTCCGCAGGCTTGTGCGGCGAGTGATTGGGCGAGGTCTTCGGTGCAGATTTCGAGGGTCAT
>REDV01000045.1 GCA_007695365.1 Cryomorphaceae bacterium
CCCTTTTTAATCCACCTACAGCGACATTTGATTACATGCTGCTCGAGTTTGAGGCAGTTGGAGGAGGCTCAACCCTTGTAGAGCATGTTCTTACAGGGTTGCCATTGACTCTGTTGGCTTTTGCCGGTGAGAATGTTACAGGAGACACACCCCCCATCCAGATTAATGTCAATCAACTGTGTGAACTTGATATTACTTCAACAGTTACTCCTGCTCAAATTGGATTTGCAAGTGGTTCTGCAACTGTGTCTGTCACTGGTGGTGTTCCACCTTATTCATATCAGTGGAATGATCCTTTCATGCAAACAACAGCTACCATGTTCGGTGTATTTCCTGGGTTTTATACTTGCGTGGTTACAGATTCCCAGGGCTGCGTAGATGAAATTCAAGTTTTTGTCCCGCTTCAGATGGGAGTTGATCCAACAAGACTAGATATTCCCTTTTGTGACAATCCTGAGCCGTACTCAATTCTGGCTTTTGTAAAAGCCTTAACGGTGGCAAATGCCGTAGCCTACCAGTGGGAATTCAGAGACCTCGACAACAATTTAATCTCTGAATATACGAGGGTTGGCGGTAATCCCTGGATTCGGTTGGCTTGGGTTGACGGGCTTGAATTGGGGGAAACATACAACGTGCGGATTCGTGCACAGGTGGGAGCAGAGTGGGGAGTATATGATGTTGTATGTGCCATCACCATCAAGAACGATATTCCTCTGACCGAGCTGAGACCAGAATACACACCCACCAATGCTCAAGGGAATGAATACGTGTTTTGTGATTGGGCAATAGCATTCGCTTTAGAAGGCGCAGAGGCTTATGAATGGCGCTTTGATCCGGATACCGACCCTACAAACGGAAATGAAATACATTATATCAGAAATGCACCAAACCCATCGTTGCGCTTGTCCTGGGTTAACGGATTAATTCCTGGAACGACTTATAACGTGGCAATCCGAGCTCAATTTGGTGGTCAGTTTGGAGATTTCGGAAACGTTTTGCCTCTTACTATTTCATTGCCCCCACCAGTAAATGTTCGTCCACAGTTTTGCAATGTTACCCTTGCACCCAACGCTGTTGTGCTGTGTCAATCCGTATGCACGGCAGATTTTTATCAATGGGAATTTGTAAATACCGAAACAAATGTGGTGAGTGTGGCAAACAGACCGAATTATGGAATTCTATTGAATTGGAACGGAATTTCGCCGGCTCTTTCGCCAGGCAATTACGATGTGCGGGTAAGAGTGCAGCAAAGCGGTGTTATGGGCCCCTTTGGACAAGTTTGCAACTTTACTATTGATGCAGGACCGCAAGTGGGTGGAGGAACAGAGCAGGCTGCAAGGAGTTTGGAAGTGTCAGGATTTAAACTTTTCCCCAATCCAAACAAAGGACAGCAATTCCGTATTCAGATGGATGGTTTGGATAATGAGGGTCATATGATTCATGTACGTGTCTTTGACTCTTTCGGTAAGGCCGTTGCAGAGTCGGAGTTTGGTGAAATGGGTGAATTTGTAGATCGCGAAATCCTATTGCCCCAAAATCTTGCGTCAGGTTTATATCTGGTTAATGTATTTGTAGATGGTGAACGCTTCGCAACAGAACGAATGATTGTCCATTAAGCTTTAGATCCGGATGTTGGCTGCTGTTCGAGCATTTCGTGACAAGATCCATGTTGATTATACAAAGCCCCGATGATTGAATCGGGGCTTTTTCTTTCCAAACTGCATAGCGGAAATTGCTGCATTTGGAAGCAATCCAACGGGTGAGGCCTTTGCGATGTTATGGTTAAATACCTTCTGCATTAATTACGGATCACCTCCTAACCCGTGCAGTGGATACAAAAAACGCCCCCAATTCACCCCGGAGGTTCTTGGGGGCTTGTTTTGTTGTTTCACTTCGTTCGCTCAAACGCCTTGTGGAGGTGTTCCAGTGAGAGTTCTTGGGCGAAAATCTTGATTTCAATAGGTTGTACGTCCTCGGGATTACTTACGTGATCACCTCCTAACCCGTGCAGTGGATACAAAAAACGCCCCCAATTCACCCCGGAGGTTCTTGGGGGCTTGTTTTGTTGTTTCACTTCGTTCGCTCAAACGCCTGGCGGCGTTTGGCGACTTTGTGAAACAACAAAACCGCCACGGTTACCCGCGGCGGTTTGTATCATCAAGTGGAGCCGGAGGGATTCGAACCCTCGTCCAAACAAGGAACCATTCAGCTTTCTACATGCTTAGTTTCGCTTTGATTGTCGGGAAGCAGCAGGCAGCGCACAGCCAACTGAATCCGTAGTTCCTTAAGTCTCGTTGAGACGTCGGAACCTCGTCTCAACCAGCATCGAAAGATGTTGCCCCATATACCGAAAGTCCGATGCGACCTTTCAGCGGGACACCCGCCCCGGGTTACTGTGCTTCACCGCGGGCTAGAGCCATTTATCACAAAGTGAGATTAGGCTGCGAGGGCGTAGTTATTTTCGCCTTTTATGGTTTGAACAACCTGATTTACGAGCCCATTGTTCAACGCTCGGCATGCTTACTAAACGACTACTCTTGCTGTCAAAACCAGTCGGCCCCAAAGAACGTGTTGCAAAGATATGCCTAATATCATCAGCAAAAACCGTGCACTTTGCTCGGATGGCTTTCTTTACATTTGCAACAAATCATTGATGCATGAACTTGATAAAGGTTGCTTTGATTCGCGAAGGCAAAGTTCCGCCAGATAAACGTGTGGCCCTCACACCTGTACAGTGTAAAGAGCTGGTGGAGCGTTTCCCGTCACTTCAAATAGTGGCACAAAAAAGCGCCATCCGGGCCATCGAAGATGCGGAATACGCCAAACAAGGCATCGAATTGCGTGACGATGTGTCAGACTGCGACATCATGATCGGCGTAAAGGAGGTAAACATTGACGAGCTCATTCCCAATAAAACCTACCTCTTCTTTTCGCACACGTTTAAAAAGCAACCCTACAACCGCAAGTTGTTGCAAGCCATACTCAACAAGCGTATCCGATTGATTGACTATGAAGTAATGACCTACAGCGGAGGTGGCAGGGTACTGGGCTTTGGCAGATATGCGGGTATCGTTGGGGCTTACAACAGCTTACTGGCCTACGGACGAAAAACCGGCCTTTTCAGCCTGAAGCCCGCGCATAAGTGCTTCGATCGTACTGAGGTAGAACGTGAACTCTCCAAAGTGAAGTTTCCCGATAACTTTCGCATGGTGATGACCGGTTTTGGCAGAGTGGGCATGGGAGCCCGTGAAATCATTGATCTTGTTCCTGTGGAGCAGGTAAGCCATCACGATTTCCTGGAACGCGATTTTAATCGCCCGGTTTTCACGCACATCAACGTGGAGAACTACAACATTCACCGCGACGGAGAAGACTTCAGCCGGGAGCATTTCTACGCCTTTCCCGAGGAATACATGTCCACTTTTCCGCGATACGCCCACCGGGCTCAGCTCTATATTGCCTGTCATTATTGGGGTGCGGGAGCTCCGTACATTTTCACCCGGGAAGACACCAAACACCCTGATTTTGCCTTGCAGGTGGTGGGAGATATTTCCTGTGATATTGACGGACCGGTGGCCAGTACCCTGAGGCCCTCAACCATTGCCGACCCTCACTATGGCTACGATCCCCAAACCGAAACGGAGGTGGACTTTATGCATCCTGGGGCTATTGGGGTGATGGCCATAGACAATCTGCCGTGTGAATTACCGCGCGATGCCTCAGAGGATTTTGGTAGCGAGCTTATGGAAAAGGTAATGCCTTGCCTGTTGGGCCAAGACGACGATGGAATCATTGAACGGGCCGCGCAAACCACATTGCAAGGCGAACTGGCTCCTGCGTTTGCCTACCTCAAGGGTTATGTTGAGGGTAAGGATTAGGTTCTAAGGATTTTTCAGATGGGCAATGGCAGCAACCGGGTCATCGGCCCCAAATACTGCGTTGCCGGCTACGAGCACGTCTGCGCCAGCTTCCACCAGCTTTTTGGCGTTGCCGACCCCTACGCCACCGTCAATTTCAATCTTGGCTTTTGAACCATTGCGGTCAATCAGTTTGCGCAGTCGCTCAATTTTGCGGTAGGTGTTCTCAATAAACTTCTGCCCGCCAAACCCGGGGTTTACCGACATCAGGCAAACCAATTCTATTTCGCCGATAATGTCCTCAAGGTCGTTGATGGCGGAGTGCGGATTTACAGCTACTCCGGCATGCATATTCTCGGCCTTGATGGCCTGAATGGTGCGGTGCAGATGTGTGCAAGCCTCAACGTGCACGGTAAGTACGTTGGCGCCCGCCTCGGCAAAGCGCGTAATAAAAGGGTCAGGATTTACAATCATCAGGTGCACGTCCAGCGGTTTCAGGGTGTGCCTGTTTACCGCTTCAATCACCGGTAGCCCAAAGCTGATATTGGGAACAAACACTCCGTCCATCACATCCAGATGAAACCAGTCTGCATCACTTGCATTGACCATTTCAATGTCGGGCAGGAGGTTGGCAAAATCAGCAGAGAGCAGAGAAGGGGCTACAAGGTGTGACATATTTCAAGGGCTTGATTGAAGGGCAAAGTAACAAAAAAAGGAGGCCCAATGGCCTCCTTCTGTTTTCATAGCAAAGGTAATGTGCGTTAACCCAGGTAAGCTCTGAGAACCTTGCTTCTTGCGGTATGTTTCAACCTTCGGATGGCTTTTTCCTTGATTTGCCGAACGCGCTCACGGGTGAGGTCAAAGCGCTCACCGATTTCCTCAAGCGTCATGGAATGTGTATTGTCAATTCCGAAGTAAAGGCGGATAACATCTGCCTCGCGGGTGGTGAGTGTGTGAAGCGAACGTTCAATTTCTTTGCGGAGCGAGTCGGCCATGATGCGGGTCTCGGGCCCTGGTACGTCATCATTGCTGAGGATGTCGTACATGTTTCCCGATGAGCTCTCATCATTGGTGAGTGGGGCGTCCATGCTTACATGGCGTCCGGAGTTGCGCAATGTTTGTTTTACGTCTTCGAGCGACATTTCCAGCACCTCGGCCAGTTCCTCCATCGATGGCGGTCGCTCAAATTCCTGCTCCAGTTTGGAAAATGCGCGGTTTACCTTGTTGATGGAACCGATTTTATTGAGCGGAAGCCTCACGATTCGCGCCTGCTCGGCCAATGCCTGAAGAATCGACTGGCGAATCCACCAAACAGCGTATGAAATGAATTTAAACCCCCTCGTTTCATCAAATCGCTGCGCGGCTTTTATCAATCCGAGGTTTCCCTCATTGATAAGATCTGGTAGTGTAAGTCCTTGATTCTGGTATTGCTTGGCCACCGAAACCACAAAGCGAAGGTTGGCCTTGGTGAGCCTTTCCAATGCTTCCTGGTCGCCGGTTTTTATCCTGCGTGCCAATTCTACCTCCTCTTCGGCCGAAATCAGGTCCACCCGACCAATTTCCTGCAGGTACTTATCGAGCGACGCCGTCTCCCGGTTGGTAACCTGCTTCGATATTTTTAACTGTCTCATAGCTTTGTTTTCGAATGCGCTTTAATAAACGACAGGCGCTGATTTAGGTTACACTTCAGGAAGTCAAGGGCACAAAAAAAGCCCGCAATTACGCGGGCTTTTTCTTTAACGGTAGATTTAACCGATTGATCGGTATTAGTTTGCTGATTCAGGTTTAGGAAGCAAAACTTTTCGCGAAAGTTTAAATTTACCCGACTTGGGATCTTTTCCGGTAACCTTAAATTTCACCAGTTCGCCTTCTTTGATGGCGTCTTCCACGCGATCGAGGCGGTGCCATTCAATTTCTGAGATGTGCAGGAGTCCGTCCATACCGGGGAGGATTTCTACAAAAGCCCCGTAAGGCATAATGGACTTTACTTTCCCTTCGTATTCTTCGCCAACTTCAACGGTAGGAGGGAAGGCAATTTGCTTCACCATCTTCTCGGCGCGCTGAATGTCTTCCTTGTTTTGCGACATAATGGCTACTACACCAACGCCGTCTTCCTCATCAATGGAAATAACCGTATTGGTTTCCGCTTGAATCTCCTGAATGATTTTTCCACCGGGTCCGATAACCGGCCCGATGAATTCCTTGGGAATGGTGAAGGAAATAATACGGGGAGTGTGGTCTTTGTAATCCGCGCGCGGCTCAGAGATGGTTTTGAGCATTTCGTTCAAAATGTGCTCTCTTCCGTCTTTGGCTTGAAGCAGGGCCGTTTTCAGGGTCTCAAATGTGAGTCCGTCCACCTTGATGTCCATCTGGCAGGCAGTTATTCCCTGAGATGTTCCTGTTACTTTAAAGTCCATATCTCCCAGGTGATCTTCATCACCTAAAATGTCTGACAGAATGGCTATTTGCCCGGTTGATGGCTTGGCAATCATACCCATGGCTATACCGGAAACGGGGCGCTTGATTTTTACACCACCATCCATCAGCGACAATGTTCCGGCACAAACGGTAGCCATTGACGAAGATCCGTTCGATTCGAGAATGTCCGAAACGATACGAATGGTATATGGGTTTTCTTCCTGTGGAGGAATTACCGGCTTCAAGGCGCGCAATGCCAGGTTTCCATGACCGATTTCTCTTCTGCTGGTAGAGCGTATGGGGCGGGCCTCACCGGTACAGAACGGCGGGAAGTTGTAGTGCAGCATAAAGTCTGAACTTCCTTCAATTAATGCGCTGTCAATGGTTTGCTCATCGCGACTGGATCCGAGTGTGAGGGTGGTAAGCGACTGGGTTTCGCCACGGGTAAAGATGGCTGATCCATGGGTCATGGGCAGGTAATCCACTTCGCACCAGATAGGACGAATGTCAGTAGTTTTACGACCATCCAGACGAATGCCTTCGTTGAGCACTGCATCGCGAACAGCTTCTTTTTCAACTTTTTTGTAATATGTGTTAATGTACCAAGCCTTTTCAGCGAGCTCGTCTTCAGAGAATTTCGATACGTATTCCTCTTTTACGGCAGAGAACAATTCCTTGCGGAGAACTTTGGATGGATGTCCACTCTTGGCAATGTCATAACATGCCTGATAGCAAGCAGCTTTTACGTCTTCGTAAAGTGCTTCGTCAGGAACGGGTTCGTGCTGATATGTGCGCTTGGTGTGCGATTTAGGAACAGCTTGACCAAGCTCCACTAGTGCTTGGCACTGTTGCTTTACAGCAGCATGCCCTACTTCAATGGCTTTGAGCATGTCGTCCTCACTCACTTCACTCATTTCACCTTCCACCATCATGATGTTGTCTAGTGTACCAGCGATAATCATGTCCATGTCCGAATCTTTCATTTCGGTAGCGGTAGGATTCACCACGTACTCGCCATTGATTCGAGCTACGCGCACCTCTGAAACAGGGCCATTGAAAGGTATGTCGGATACAGCAATTGCGGCGGATGCGGCAAGGCAGGCCATGGCATCGGGAACATGCTCGCGATCACCTGAAATCAGGTTGATGATCACTTGAACCTCTGCGTGAAAATCATCGGGAAATAGCGGGCGCAGAGCGCGGTCTACCAATCGCATGGTTAATATTTCATCCTCCGACGGACGGGCTTCGCGTTTGAAAAACCCACCGGGGAATTTTCCGGTAGCGGAGTATTTTTCGCGGTATTCTACAGTAAGTGGCAGAAAATCTACGCCTTCACGTGCTTCCTGGGCTGCAACAACAGTTGCGAGTAGCATGGTGTTTCCCATTCGGGCTACTACAGCTCCATCTGCTTGCTTGGCAAGTTTTCCGGTTTCGAGGGTAATGGCCTTTCCATCACCGAGGTCAATTGTTTTTGTTACCAATTCGTAATTCATCTTCTTCTGGTTGTTAATTAATGCTTCTTCTTTCTTCTTGTGTTTACTTGTTCAATGGGGTGCAAAACAGGAAAAGGCAACCACTTAAGCAGTTGCCTTTCCGTTTGTTTCATGAAGTATGTGCGTGTGCTGGACGATCCTTACTTTCGGATGCCAAGATCCTTAATAAGGGCCCGGTACTTCTCAATGTCATTAGCTTTCAGGTAATCCAGCAAACGGCGACGCTTACCAACCAAACGCACCAACGACCGCTCGGTGTTGAAATCCTTGCGGTTGTTCTTCAGGTGCTCGGTAAGGTGCTGAATGCGGTAGGTAAAAAGGGCGATTTGCCCTTCGGTGCTTCCGGTGTTAGTCTCCGACTCTCCGTACTGCTTAAAAATCTCTTTTTTCTTTTCGGTAGTTAAATACATGCCAATATTGTTGAAATGATTCTTATGTATTTGGGGCGGCAAATATACGCCTATTTTCGGCAAAACCAATTATGCGTGATATTTTAACATGCTGAGCACATTGGCCAGATTGTCTTTGAGCTTGCGGCGATCTACGATGTAGTCCAAAAAGCCGTGTTCCTTCACAAATTCAGCAGTTTGAAAATCTTCTGGAAGATCACGACCTATGGTTTCGCGCACCACTCGCGGACCGGCAAATCCAATCAGGGCACCCGGTTCTGCTATGTTCAGGTCGCCCAACATAGCAAATGATGCGGTTACGCCCCCGGTGGTGGGGTCAGTGAGGATAGATATAAAAGGCAGTTTTGCGTTGGCCAGTTGGGTGAGTTTGGCAGAGGTTTTGGCCATTTGCATCAACGAGAAACCGGCTTCCATCATCCGGGCTCCCCCCGATTTGGAGATGATGATAAGGGGTATTTTTTTCTTGAGGCAGTGGTCAATGGACCGAGAGATTTTTTCTCCAACCACAGAGCCCATTGACCCGCCAATAAAACGGAAATCCATGGCTGCCACCATGACTTCGGTGCCATGTATCAATCCATAGGCTGTGCGAATAGCATCCTTAAGACCGGTTTTCTCCTGGGTTTGGGCAATCCGATCGGTGTACTTCTTGGTGTCTTCAAAATTGAGCGGGTCGCCGGAAGATAGATTTTTGTTGACCTCCACGTATTTGTGTTCATCAAACAGAAGGTAGAAGTATTCTTCTGAACCGATTTTTTCGTGGTACTCGCATTTGGCACAGACCCAAAGTGTGTCATAGTGCTCCTCGCTGGTTACTACATGCTTGCACTTCGGGCATTTGTACCACAGCCCTTCAGGGGTTTCCCTTTTGTCTTTGGTGGAGGTGGTAATCCCTTCTTTGTTTCGCTTAAACCAACCCATGGTGTTGTTTTTTACCCCTATGCCAGGGTGATATCCTTGTTCAAATATACCGATTGAATGGCGTTGAGCAAAGCTACCCCCTCATTCATGGGTTTTTGAAATGCCTTACGACCGGAAATCAGTCCGTGACCACCGGCTCTTTTGTTGATCACTGCGGTTTCGACGGCTTCTGCCAAATCGGTCGATCCCGCAGATGCTCCGCCTGAGTTAATCAAGCCAATGCGCCCCATGTAGCAGTTGGCTACCTGGTATCGGCACAGATCAATGGGGTGATCGCTGCTGAGCTGGTCGTAAACTCTGGTGTGTGTTTTTCCAAAATTCAGCGCGGTGTAACCTCCGTTGTTCGTGGGGAGCTTTTGTTTGATAATATCCGCCTGAATGGTCACACCCAGGTGATTGGCCTGAGCGGTGATGTCGGTGGCAGTATGATAGTCGGTACCGTCTTTCTTGAAACCGCTGTTGCGAAGGTAGCACCACAAAATGGTAGCCATGCCCAATTCATGAGCCTCTTCAAAAGCCTCGGCTATTTCTATAATTTGTCTTGAAGATTCCTCAGAACCAAAGTAAATGGTAGCACCTACAGCCGCTGCACCGAGGTTCCATGCTTCCCGAACGCTTCCAAATGGAATCTGGTCGAACTTGTTGGGGTAGGTGAGCAGTTCGTTGTGGTTAATTTTCACCACAAACGGAATTTTATGTGCGTATTTGCGCGAGTTGGCTGCCAGTACACCAAAGGTTGAGGCCACTGCGTTGCATCCTCCTTCAACCGCAAGCTTCACAATGTTCTCAGGGTCGAAGTAGATGGGGTTGGGCGCAAAAGATGCACCTGCGCTGTGCTCAATTCCCTGATCTACCGGCAAAATGGAAAGGTAACCTGTGCCGCCGAGGTTTCCATGCGAATAAATGCGCTCCAGATTGTTCAATACCTGAGGATTCCTGTTGCCGGGACCAAATGATCGTTCTACAAAATCGCCCCCCGGCAGATGGAGCAGTTCACGCTGAATGGTTGTGCATTCGTGCTGGAGTAGGTTGTTGGCTTTATCGCCCAGCAATTCAGTGATTTGGTTCAGAGTCATGGACGTCTTTTTGAGGGTCTTGAAAACAGGGGGCAAAACTAATAAAACTTTGAAGACTCCTTCTGTCTAGAACGGATATCCAATACCCAGATTCAGGTTCAGGCGCGGGCTGTAATAATTGGCCCTCCTCACGGGATTGGCCGCGTTGAAGTCATCTACTCTTCGGTTGTAGTCGTCTTTGGGTTGAAAGGCCCAGCGTTCCCCGGGCGCCATGGATGGGTCGCGCATTTGCATGGCCAGATCAAAGCGAATGATGAAGAAGTCAAAGTTCAATCGCGCTCCTACGCCTGCACCAATGGCAATCTCTCCTGCAAAGCGGTCAATGGCAAAGTGCCCTCCCGGACGAACTGGATCCGGACGGAGCAACCAAATGTTTCCGGCATCTATAAAGAAGGCACCTTCAAGGATGCTGAAAATTTTCTGTCTGTATTCAATGTTTCCTTCCAGATGTGCTTCTCCAATTCGGTCAAAGGTGGTGAAAACTGTTCTGTAAGAACCCGGCCCCAACGTTTGAATTAGCCATGCCCGAATGCCGTTGGCACCTCCTCCAAAGAAACTGCGCTCAAAGGGAAGTACCTCCAGGTTGCGCAGCGGAACTCCAACACCGCCAAAAAACCGCAATACCAGGGAACTGTTCTCGTTAAAGCGTCGGTAGTAACGCACGTCGTGATCGGTGCGCACGTAATTGGCATAGCGAATGTCGAACAACCTGAAACTACCCAGTGAGTCGCGCTCCTGCCCCGTGATTCCCATAACACCTGTGAGCACATTTCCGGCCGTTTCAGCATTACCACGGTAGAAAAAGGTGTTGGTGCGGCGCGTAAGTATTTGGTTGTTGAATATGTACGAAACTTTGAAAGCCGAAATCAGGTGGTCGCTGTAACTGGCGTTCAGAAAAAGGTCGTTCAGGGCGTCGAGGCGCTGCTGAAAGGCATCGGATTTGAAAATTTTAATAAAGCTGATTTCAGCAGGGGTTACAATCCACGTTTTGAAATCAGACTCGCGCCAGCGGTAGCTCATTCGCGCCCGGAGCATGTTTCTCGTAAAGTCGGGGCGTTGCTGAAAACCATAAGATAAACTCAGGTCGGTAAAGGGCCGCGCGGATTTGGCGATGCGGTCAATGCGAATGGGAAAAAGAAACTTTGGAATGGTAAGCGAAACCTCCGGCACAAATTCAACGGTGTTAAAAACGGTTTGATCCTGCAGCAAACCACTCAGTTCTTCCTGCACGCCCCCGCCTGTGAGCAACTGTTGCGCCTCAAACGCCCCGGAGAGCCGGATGCGGAAAACTTCGGCGCCGTTAAACAGGTTGCGGTTTCGGTAGGTTACGGATCCCGCTGTGCCGAAAAATCCGCTCTGATGGGTTCCGCGGGTTTCAAATACAATCTGTTGTCTTCTGGCAGGCGTGAGCAGCACCTGACAGTTGAGCATTCCCTCGCCTTCCGTCGTTTCTGGCAATCGCTCAAATCGTATGTTCACCCCGCTGAACGCTTCTAGTCCGGCCAGCGAGCGGTGTGTATTTTCCAAACGCTCCCGGCTGTAGAATTGCCCGGGTTCAAACCTGATCTGCTGCGCGAGAATTCCTGGCTTCACGTACACCGCTGGGTGACCTACAATGGTGTAGGGCTCGTACCGAACCGTATCAGTAGGAACCACGGCATCCATGCCCGGCCGAGGGGCTATATGTGTTCGGTTGATGATGACCTCGTTGAGTCGGTAGCGGATGTGGTTGAGCTCAATGAGCGAGTCGGGATTGAGAGCAAAAGGCCGCCGCAAGGGCTGAATACCCATCAGCACGTCCACTTGTAGATTGCCGATGGTGCTGTCCACCTGAAAGTAAATTTCCTCCTTGCTCAGGTCAAAAAAGCCTTCGTTCTTGAAAAAGCGCATGAGTCGGTCGCGCTCGCGGTCCATGCGTGTAACGCTGAACCTTTGCCCGGGGTGGATCAGGCTTCCTGCGGCTTCGCGGTCTGTAATGTACTTCAGGTTGAGGTCGGGTATCCTTTGGGTGAGGTTCCGTATGCGATGTGCCGGCCCTGATTTCACCGAATAAATAACCCTCGCACGCTTCCTTCCAAAGTATTCAACCTCATGTGTTACCTCATTTTGGAAGTAGCCTTCTTTCAGCATAAACAGGCTCATTTGCCGCGCCGCTTGCTCTGCCTGCATGGTGTCGAGCACCACCGGAGCTGTACCCAGCCCGTAGCGAAGCCACTCGCCAAAAGTCCTTTTGTAGCGTCGGGGCTGCTTGCCTTTGGCCAATCGTTGCTGATTGCGCTCCTCCAGCCTTTGGCGTTTTTTTGCTGCATTTCTCTCTACCACCTCTGGGTTGGGAAGGTTGTGCGCCCATACCGAAAGGTGAAACACACCCAAAAAATGTCGGTTGGGTTGTTGCCGAATGATTTCATTGAGCGCCGAACGGCGGATTTCGCTGTCGTCGAGCATCTCAATTTCGTTCTTGCGCAGCCAGTACTCATCGTCGGCAAGGCGCCGCGTAGGGCCGCAAGAAGCCATTACCACCGCCAATAAAACGATGGCCACAGTTTTATGTACCGAAGCTGTTCGCAAATGTTTTTCTTTGTGCTTCACGCGCCCCTTGGAGATACGCGCAAACTTAGTGATAAGCAACGCCGAAATAAAACGACTACGCCGACTTCATCAAAAAAAGTACCGCGACGCCGAGCGGCTTTTTCTGGCCGAAGGCACCAAACTCATGGAGGAAATGGCGCGTGCCGGTGTTAAACCCGCGGGCGTATGGGCTGCGCACAGCCTCAATGCTTCGCTGCCTTTTGAGGCTGAGCGGATTTCAGAGGAGCAAATGCGTAAAATAAGTGCCCTCAGTACACCTCCGGGAGTATTGGCTGTGGTGCCGTACTTGACTGATGAGGCGGTGACCCCATGGAGGGGATGGGCCATGTACCTGAGCGGCGTGAGCGACCCCGGCAATATGGGGACCCTGCTGCGCATTGCCGATTGGTTCGGACTGAGTGCGGTGTTTTGCTCGCCCGCTTGTGTGGACGTGTACAACCCCAAAGTGGTGCAGGCTTCGATGGGAGCGGTGTTCAGGGTTCCTTTTCGGCAAAATTGCGATTCAGACTGGCTTCAGGGTGTTGCAGAAAGTGGTATTACGGTGGTATCAGCTGAGATGCAGGGCACACCGGTTCAGGATTTTCAATGGCCTGAAAGGGGCTTGCTGGTGATGGGAAGCGAGTCGCATGGCGTAGAGCCCGGGGTTGAGGCATTGGTGAGTGAGCGCGTTACCATTCCGAGGGTAGGAGAGGCCGAATCGTTGAATGTGGCCGTAGCGGCAGGTATTATTTGTTCCCGCTTACCGGTTTCCGGCCGCTGAGCATTTCCGCACAAACCATTGCACATCGCTCGCCGTCCATGGCAGCGGATACAATTCCTCCGGCGTAGCCCGCGCCCTCACCGCAGGGATACAGTCCCGCCACCTCGGGGTGCTGAAGCGTGTCGGGCAAACGCGGGATGCGAACAGGCGATGAGGTTCTGGACTCAACACCTACCATCACGGCATCGCGGTGGAGGTAAGGCGGCATTTTGCGAACGGTTGCACGGAGCCCGTTTTCGAGCGCGGCGGCAACACTTGCCGGAAGTACCTGCCGCAGGTCATAAGGCACAATGCCGGGTTTATAGGAGCACTCCGGAAGTTCGGCAGAAGTCTTGCGATCCAGGTAGTCTTTTAGGCGCTGGGCAGGAGCGGATTGGCGCTTACCGCCTGCCTCCCATGCTGTTCGCTCTACTGCGCTCTGGTATTCGAGGGCAGCCAGCGGACCGGCATCTTTCCACGGCTGCCAGTCGTGCGGCAAAATGCTAACCACCACCCCCGAATTTGCAAAGGGGTTGTTTCGTTTGGAGGGCGACCAGCCGTTGGTGACCACCTCTTCCTGCGCGGTGGCGCATGGTGCGATGATTCCACCCGGACACATACAAAACGAGTAAATGCCACGGCCGTTGTGCTGGGCTGTCCAGGCGTAAGAAGCAGGTGGTAAAGTTTCGGGCCTTGTGCTGCATCTGTACTGCATACTGTCAATCACTTCCTGCGGGTGTTCTATGCGCACGCCCAGTGCAAAAGGCTTGGCTTCAATAGTAATGCCCTCGTTGTGAAGCAAACGAAAGATGTCTCTGGCAGAATGTCCCGTGGCAAGAATGACATGGTCAAAGCGGTGGCTCTCGCTTTGATTGATTTCTAGGCCGCGGATATTACCTGCTTCAATCACCAAACCGGTAAGTTTGGCTCCGAAACGCACCTCACCGCCGTGTTCAATGATGGTTTCTCGCATGGAGGTGATAATGCCCGGCAGTTTGTTGGTGCCGATATGCGGGTGGGCATCCACCAGAATGTCGGGGTGGGCGCCAAATTGCACAAGCGTTGCGAGTACGGAGTGTACGTCGCCCCGCTTTTTGGAGCGCGTGTAGAGTTTACCATCGGAATAGGTGCCGGCGCCGCCCTCGCCAAAGCAATAGTTGGACTCAGGATTTACAATGTGGTCGCGGTTGATGGCCGCAAGGTCGCGTCTGCGCGAACGAACGTCCTTTCCGCGCTCAAAAACAACGGGTTGAACGCCCATCTCCAGTAGCTTGAGGGCGGCAAACAACCCCGCAGGACCCGCTCCGATAATGGCGGCGCGCTTGGCCGTTTCGGGTTCTTTGAACACCCGCGGTGTGATGCCGCCCAATGCCGCTTCAGGCTTGTTGCTGAGAAGCACCCGCAACTGAAAGACCACGGGTTTTTTGCGCGCGTCTATTGAGCGGTGAATGATTTTGTGGCGGATGAACGAAGCCGCTTTGCCCCCCGTTTGTGCCAGTAGCTGCTCGTGAATTTTTTCGGGGTGATCCATGTCCTCCGGCCGCACGCGGATATCTACGGTAAGCTCATCCGGTTTTGCCATGGTGCTTTGCTTATCCCTCGAAAGTGAAGGAAATCATAAAGGTACGGGTGCGCAGCGACTCGATCGGATTGGAGAAAATGGTGTTGTCCTGAATAAGCATATTGGGTATTCCCACGCTTAACTTCAGCTCTATGCCGAACTTGAAGTAGGGCAGGAAAAAGTCAAATCCACCGCCCACTTCACCGGCAAAGTCGTGTTGACGCAGCTTTACGATCAACTCTTCGAGCAGCACGTTTCGCACATCTTTTTGCGTGGCCACATCCAGGCTGTATTTCCCGCCAAAGAGCACATACACCGCAAAGTTGTTGATGCGGTCTGAGCGATACTTAAAGTGTAGCGGAAAGTCAATAAACACACTTTCAATGCGCTTTTCGTAGCTCTGCACGTTGTTGAAGCCATCCGACGAGTAGAACTCGTAATTCAGCAGGCGCTCCTGAAAGGTGAGCGTAGGCACAAAACGCAGAGCCAGGTTGTTCACGAGTTTAAGCTGCGTTACAATACCGAGGTTAAAACCGGCCGCGCTTCCCGTGCTCAGGCTCAGGAGCGAATCCGAAAAGGCCGTGTTCAGGTTGGGGTTGATGTAACTGTTGGCGCTGTTTACACCTAGGGCAAACCCGAAATGATAGCGACGATCGTCGAAACCCTGCAGGTTGAGTTGCTTGTATTTATTGCGTTTCTGGCTGTGTGCCGGAAGCGCAGTAACCATGAGCAGCAGAACAAGTATGGTTCGGAAAGTACCCAAATCTTTTGCCTTGAGGGATGCAAAGGTATAAAAACGCAGCGCTGAGGAGTTTATTTTTCTGCGAGGTAGATGGTGGCAATACCGCCGGTAACGGGACGCACGGCACAGCTCTTAAATCCGGTTTTCAACACAATCTGCCGGAAGTCCTCTCCTTCGGGAAATGCCATCACCGACTCGGGAAGGTAGGTGTAGGCCGAGCTGTCTTTGGAAACGAGTTTACCGATAAAAGGCATCATCCTCCTGAAATAGAAGTAGTAAAACTGCTTAACCGGAAACTTGCGGGGCTTTGAAAACTCCAATATGGCCGCCTGACCACCGGGTTTCAGCACACGACTCATTTCACCCAGACCGAGTTCCAGGTTCTCAAAATTGCGTACCCCGAAGCCCACGGTAATCGCGTCGAAAGCGCCGTCTTCAAACTGCAGGTTTTCAGAATCGCCAATTTGCAGGGTAATGCGGTCGTCTTTTTTGCGCTTCTTCACTTTTTCCTTTCCCACCTCAATCATCCCGGCCGAAATATCTACTCCCACCACCTTGTCGGGGTTTAGGCGGAGCGACTCAAAGGCAAAATCTCCGGTTCCGGTGGCAATGTCGAGCACTTTTTTGGGCTGTGCTTTTTTCAGCAGAGCGATGGCTTTTCGTCGCCAGAGGATATCAATACCCAGCGAGAAGAGGTGGTTCAGAAAATCGTAGCGATGAGCGATGTTGTTGAACATGGTGGCCACCTGTTCTTTTTTGCTTCCGTCGGGGCGGTAAGGTTTTACGGTTTGTTCCGTGGATGAGGTCATGTGTGCTTAACAGCTTTTTAGGGTTGAGGTTCAGCGCGCGGGGTGTAATAGGCAGGCTTCGTTGTAGAGGTGATCAGCATCAATGGGCACTACACCCACCTGCTCGCAAACGAGTCCGCCGGCGAGGTTGCTTAAGGCCGCAATGATTCTCAGGTCGAGGTTCAGCGCCAGGCAAAGCGCCGCCACGCTGATAACGGTATCGCCCGCTCCCGACACGTCAATGATTTTTCGGTCGTGTGCGGGGAGGTGCTCAAAACGATTGCTTTCGGTGATGGCCACACCGCGTTCCGACAATGTGACAAGCGAAATGCGATTGCCGAGATTGTCGTGCAGCGTGCGCATGGCATTTCGCAGCGATACTTCGAAATCGGTGTCGAGGGGCAGGTTCAGGCCTTCACGCAATTCTTTGAGGTTGGGCTTGAAAAGGTCCACGCCGCGGTAGCTGAGAAACTGGTCTTTTTTGGGATCAACAGCTGTGGGGATGTTTCGAATACGGCACATTTCCGTGGTGCTTTCAATCACTTTTTCGGTGAGCACGCCCTTGTTGTAATCCTGCATGATGAGCACATGGGGCTCCACGTCGTTGAGCAATTGCTCCAGTCGCGCCAGCAGCTTCGCGCTCTCGTTGTCGCTCAGCAGATGGGTGTTTTCCTGGTCAACGCGCAGCAGGTGCTGCCCGTCGCTGATGATGCGCGTTTTCACCGTGGTGGGTCGTTCGTCGGAGCGAACGAGTGCTCCCGGATCCAGTCCGCTCTGTGCAAAACAATCTTCCAGAAGGGCGGTCTTGTCGTCGTTACCAACCACTGCGCAAACATGAACTTCGGCTCCGAGGGCGGCCACATTGAGTGCTACGTTGGCCGCGCCGCCCAGCCTGTTTTCGGTTTGGGTAACCGACACCACGGGCACAGGTGCTTCGGGCGAAATGCGTTTTACATCTCCCCAGAGGTAACTGTCAATCATCACATCGCCCAGCACCACCACCCGCAGGGTGCGGAATCGCTCAAAAATTTCTGGAAGCTGAGGGGTGAGCATGGTTAGTTGAGTTCAGCAATGGCTTGAGAAATGCGTTGTACTGCGTTTCGGAGGGTGTCTTCAGAGGATGCGTAGGAAATACGCAAGCAATCGGGAGCGCCAAAAGCACCACCCGATACCAGCGCTACGTGTGCCTTGTCGAGGATGTATTCGCAGAGGTCGTCGGCAGAGTTGATGGTCCATTCCCCGGCGCTTTTACCGAACAGGGCGGTTACATCGGGCAGCACATAAAACGCTCCGGGTGGTTGGTTTACCTTCAGTCCCGAAATTTCAGACAGCAGTGATACCACGAGGTCGCGACGTTTCAAAAAAGCTTCGCGCATGTAAGAGATTTCCGAAGGGTCGGCGTCCACAGCGGCTTTGGCTGCGCGCTGTGAAATGCTGCTGGGCGCGGAGGTAAATTGCCCCTGAACCTTGCTGCAGGCTTTGGCAATCCAGGTGGGCGCACCGAGGTAACCAATGCGGTATCCGGTCATGGCAAAGGCTTTCGATACGCCGTTCACCGTAATAACGCGCTCAGCCATTCCGGGCAGTGCGGCCATGCTGAAATGTTGACCGGTGTAGTTGATGTGCTCGTAAATCTCGTCACTGATCACATAGAGGTTGTTGTGACGCGCCACCACTTGCGACAATGCCTTCAGCTCATCGTGGGTAAACACACTGCCCGAAGGGTTGCAGGGCGAGCTGAAAATGATGAGTTTGGTTTTGGGCGTGATGGCGGCTTCGAGTTGCTCGGGTGTGATTTTAAAATCCTGCTCAATGGTGGTGGGAATAACCACCGGAACGCCACCGGCCATTTTTACAATTTCGGAGTAGCTAACCCAATAGGGGGCGGGTAGTACCACTTCCTGGCCGGGATTGATGAGGCTCAGGCAGGCGTTGGCAATGCTCTGTTTGGCGCCGTTTGACACTACGATCTGATCGGCGGCGTAGTTCAGTCCGTTGTCTCGCTTGAATTTGTGCGCGATGGACATCCGCAAATCCAGGTAGCCGTTTACCGGCGGGTATTTGGAGAAATTCTTGTCAACCCCTTCTTTGGCGGCCTCCTTGATGAAATCGGGTACGTCGAAGTCGGGTTCGCCAAGGCTGAGCGAAATCACATCAATACCTTGTTCGGCCATTTCGCGGCTGCGACGGGCCATGGCGAGGGTTGCAGATTCTTCCAGTTGATTGAGCAGTGCAGATAATTCTTGCATAAAAAGGGGGGATTAGCCGTTGGCGAATTCTGTTTTTGCTAAAGTGCGTCCGGGATATATCTTTAGTGCAGCATCCAGGCACCGCACCGCCTCGCGCAGTGAATTCTGGTTGAGAACGTAGGCCAAACGGACTTCCTGCTTGCCGAGGCCCGGTGTGGCGTAAAAGCCGGTGGCCGGTGCCATCATCACGGTTTGGTTGTCGAGTTCAAAAGACTCCAGCATCCACTGACAAAAACGATCGCAATCGTCAATGGGTAGGCGGGCAATGGTGTAAAAAGCGCCTCCCGGACGCGGGCAGAGCACACCTTCAATCTGGTTGAGGCCGTCCACCAGCACGTCGCGACGGGCCACGTATTCTTCAATTACATCGCGAAAATAGGCATGCGGGGTATCGAGCGCCGCTTCCCCGGCAACCTGTCCGAGGGAGGGAGGGCTCAACCGCGCCTGACCAAACTTGAGGGCAGTGTTGTAGATGTCCTGGTTGCGGGTTATCATAGCGCCTATGCGTGCACCGCACATGGAGTAACGTTTGGAAACCGAATCAATCAGCACCACATTGTCTTCAATGCCTTCGAGGTTCATCACCGAAAAGGGAGTGGCACCGTCGTAGCAAAACTCGCGATACACTTCGTCGGCAAACAAAAAGAGGTCGTGCTTTTTCACCACTTTGGCGAGTTTTTCCAATTCGCTTTGGGGGTAGAGGCGGCCGGTAGGGTTTCCCGGATTGCAAATCACAATTCCGCGTGTTTTGAGAGTGATTTTCTCCTCAAAATCGGCCATGGACGGAAGGGCAAAATCTTTTTCAATGTGCGCCGTTACGGGAATCACTTTTACGCCGGCCATTACAGCAAATGCGTTGTAGTTGGCGTAAAACGGCTCCGGGATAATCACCTCGTCGCCAGGGTTCAGGCAGCTCATAAAGGCAAAAACCAGTGCCTCGGAGCCTCCTGTGGTGATGAGAATCTGCTCGGGAGAAATGTTGATGCCATTGCTGATGTAGTAAGTGGCCAGCCCCTCGCGGTAGCTTTCATTTCCTGCTGAGTGGCTGTATTCAATCACCCGTGGCTCGTAGTTGCGGATGGCCTGCAGGGCCACGTCGGGTGTGTCAATGTCGGGCTGGCCGATGTTGAGATGGTACACCTTGCGACCCGCTTTACGGGCCATTTCGGCGTAGGGAACCAACTTGCGGATGGGGGAGGCGGGCATCAAGCGGCCTTTTTCAGAAATCTCTGGCATGGTTTGTTAGATATAATGGTGGGCAAATATCCGAATTTGGGGGGAACTGGTTGGTAGGGGTGAAAGTGTTGTTGCGCAGCTTGTTTGTTGGGTGAATCCGCTTCTCAGTCAGAGGGCTCTGTTGTTCTGACCCCCAAATCTCCACCAACGGCAAAGGAATGGTGCCGAGCCCAACAAGGCAATATGCCAACCAATGGCCCGTTAATTGACTGACCAACTTCACCAAACGCCATGCGCTGCAACACGTTTATCCTGACGTTTTTTGTTTTCCAAGTTCAGGTTGCCATCGGGCAGCAAATTCTGAACGGCGGATTTGAAGATATCCTCACTACAGACTCACCTCACGCCTTTCCTGTTCCTGAATTTTGGGAAAGCTATTCTTCCGAACTTGGATTCGGCGCAGCAAGCCTCGTTGATGACAGCCACGCCGGCGAGTGGTCGGTGAAACTAGAAACCTCCAACCATGCTGATTTGAAAGCGGCCAGATTGACCACATTGTTTCATGCACCGCAAATGCCGTTGGAAATATTCGCACACCCATTGAATCATTCACCCAATCAACTTTCCTTTTACCACAAGTACTCGCCCCAAGGGGGTGATACCGCACAGGTTTCGGTGTTGTTGTTTAACTTTCCAGACTCGCTGCCCTTTCACGATCCGTATCTTTCGTTTGTTGACACCCTTTTTTATGTTGAGCAGGGTATTGCAGATGCGGCAAACGCTTACACGCAAATGGCACTGGACCTGGATTATGAAAGCGATGTTGACCCACAATACATTCAAGTGGAATTTGTGAGCAGTAAGCATGCATTGGAAAACGGCAATCTTACTTCTGCTCAGGGCACCCCTGGCACCGCTTTGTGGGTTGATGATATAGAGCTAATGTACCCGGTTTCTACTGCCAACAGAAAAGATACGCATACCGATATCACGCTTTTTCCGGTTCCTGCGGTTGAATTCTTTGAAATTCAGAAACCTGAGAGCACCATTGTTCAGCTTGCAGTGCTTTATGATTTAAATGGACAGCAAGTCATGGTTTTGAATCCCGACCTTACCCAGCATTCGGTGAGTAATCTGCCCCGTGGAATGTACTTGCTTCATTTGGAATTGAATGAAGGCCATGCGGTAAAAAAGCTGTTGAAGCAGTAATGGAGTCATAGGGGTAATTTTAAAGGCGCTTTAGGAGGGCGCAGCTTTTCTGCCTCAACACAAGGTATCCACCCATATCGTAAAACCGTAGTCATGCCAGACCCCATTATCTACAAAACGCTCGAGTAAACGCCCTTTGTTTACAGAAGGGATAGGTTCAGGTTTATCAGGCTTACCAAAATAGTGAGCAGGGATGAGTTCCTTGCCGACGATCACCTGATTCCTTTGCTGGTATGTAATCAGCACAGGATTTACCCGGACGAGTTTCAGGATTTAAAACTGCTGAGGGGCAGAACCATTGCCCTTGTGGGAATAACCTACCTCTCGGGAGTGGAGTCCAACATAGAGAAGTATTACCTGGATGATACAACCCTCTTTATGCTCACCTTCGCTGAGGCAAACCTCATGACCAGGGAGTATGTAGACACCAAAAAATACAACTTGCGCTTGCGGAACTACTGGCAGCGAAACGTGTAAGCACGCTGTATAGGGGCTTTTTTCATCCGGTACACTCGGTCAAGCATAAAAAAAAGAGGCGCCATACCGACGCCTCTCTTATTTTGTCCAAAACGATGATAACCTAATGGACACGAAACGTTTACGTTGAAGTCCTCAAACATACCGTTGGGGTTGGCTTTCCACACCCACACGTGCAGCGCATAATCTGCAAATGGCTGAGGGAAGGGGTGAAAATGTACCTGTCCGCCAAACATGGGCGACTCTTCACCTACGTAGAGGTACTCTACTCCGGTGAGTTTGTACTCGCCGTTGTTCTTGATTTCGTAGAGCAGCACCTCGGGCTCAAGCGGGTTGAATACATCGTCAATCCAATCCATTTTTACAAAGTGCACTCCCATGGCTCCTGCTCCGGGAGGGCCTTCCACGCAGTCCATGGTGTTAATATAACCGGCAGCCAGGGCAGCTTCTACGTCGTGGTACTGAGTAGTGGCTTTTCGCACATCCGCCAGCAGTTTGTTGAGCGCTGAGGGATTTTTGGCAAGGTTATTTGTTAGTTCCGAAGTTGCTACGGCTTCTTCAGGAAGATCTTCGGCCTTTTGACAGGCGGTTACGCCGATCACCATCCCGGTGATGAGCGCAACATAGTAGTGTAGTTTTTTCATTTTAATGATGTTTGGTTTGTAATACAGCTGTTGTAATGCAAACCTATCACCATCGTAGCACGAGGCATTCCCTCTAAAGAGTGATTTTCAGATTGGGCCGGCGCCGGGAGTTTTTTGGCTATTTGGAGGGCGGCTTGCTAGGGCGTACCTCAATTTTTGAAGGCAGGGTGCGCGGATGCATGCGCAGCAGGTCCACAATCATCTGTCCGATATCTTCGGGCTGAATTTTCCAGGCGTCTTCCGGAACCGGCACGTGATCATTAAAATGGCTGGTTACTGAACCCGGGCAAATGGTGGTTACTTTTACGTCGTGCTGGCGCAGGTCGAGCATAATGGCTTGCGAAAATCCCACGAGGCCGAACTTGCTGGCGTTGTAGGCGCTTCCGGCTTTGAAAAAGTTAACCCCCGCCAAACTCGCAATGGTAACAATGTAGCCCTTCTGCTCAATCAAGGCAGGAATACACGCCTTTACGCTGTTGAATACGCCCGTGAGGTTGGTGTCAATCATCTGGTGCCAGTCGTCGTGTTCCATCTCCTGAATGGTGGCAAACTTGCCCAGGCCCGCGTTGGCAATCAGTACGTCGAGTCTTCCCCAAAGAGCAAGAACTTCCTCTACAGCCCGCTCCTGATCCTTGTAGTTGCGCACATCGGCCTCGATGCCCAGGGCGCATTTGGGATGGTTGGCACACAAGCGCTCGGCAGCTGCCTGTGCGTCGGCGAGATTTCTTCCGGTGATGGCCACCTTGTAGCCAGCGTTCAGCAGCACTTCCGCCACACCGTATCCGATTCCCTTGGTTCCTCCAGTAATCAATACCACCTTGCTTGTGTCTTCCATCTTTTCGGGTTTTAAATGATGCCCCGAAGTTAACTTTTAATGTGCGGCCTGCCTCGAAAAAGGGCAGCAACATTAAAGCCGATTCCGTAACTTTGAACGCTTAATCATTGCAATATGCTCAAACAAACGCTTCAGCAAAAGCTCCTGCAGAAACTCTCTCCTCAGCAAATTCAGCTGATGAAGCTCCTGCAGGTACCCACCATGGAACTGGAGCAGCGCATCAAGGAGGAAATTGAGGGAAACCCCGCGCTGGAAGAAGGTGCCGACGCCGACGAAGAAGAACTGCGCGAGCGTGAAGAGTACAACAACACCGATGACAACGACAACGATCGCGATGAGGAACGAAGCCGCGACGATGACTTTGATATTTCCGAGTACATGCAGGACGACGAAATGCCGTCGTACAAGCTCTCGGCCAATAACCACAGCCCCGACGATGAAGACCGCAGCATGCCCATTTCGTCAGGACGCACCTTTCACGAAAACCTGCTCACCCAGCTTGGGCTTGCCGATTTGGATGAGCACGAGCGAGAACTGGCACTCACCCTGGTAGGTAACCTCGACGACGACGGATATCTGCGCCGCGACCTCATTAACATTGTGGATGACCTGGCCTTTTCGCAAAATCTCTCTACCTCAGAGTTAGAACTGGGTGAAGTGCTCAAGGTGATTCAGGAGTTTGAACCTGCGGGCGTGGGGGCGCGCAATTTGCAGGAGTGCTTGCTCATTCAGATCAAACGCCGAAAAAACCAGGGTCCGGCCGTGCAACTGGCCACCCGCTTGCTCGAAGACCATTTTGAGAGCTTCACCAAGAAACACTACGACAAAATTACCAGGCGGCTGGATGTGAGCGAGGAAGAGCTCAAGGCCGCTGTGGATGAAATCATACGCCTCAATCCGCGGCCCGGCAACAGCATGACCGATACCTCTCGCAGCATTCAGCACGTAGTGCCCGACTTTTTGCTGAGCGTTGAAGACAACGATATCAAGCTGAGCCTGAACGGACGAAATGCCCCGGAGTTGCGCATCAGCCGAACCTATAAAGACATGCTGCAGACCTACGCCGAAAGCAAGGAAAAAAGCAAGCAGGACAAAGAGGCGCTGATGTTTGTAAAGCAGAAGATTGATTCGGCAAAGTGGTTTATCGACGCCATCCGGCAGCGTCAGGAAACCTTACTGTACACCATGAATGCCATCGTGGAAATTCAGAAGGAATACTTCCTAACCGGCGACGAGACCAAGCTCAAGCCCATGATTCTGAAAGATGTGGCCGAAAAAGTGAACCTCGATATCAGCACCATCAGCCGCGTGGCCAACAGCAAGTACGTGCAAACCCCTTACGGAACTTTTCTGATCAAGACCTTTTTCAGCGAATCACTCAGCACCGACAGCGGCGAAGAGGTATCCACCCGCGAGGTGAAGAAAATTCTGCAGGATGCCATCGACCAGGAAAACAAATCGAAACCCCTTACTGATGATCGGCTCGCCAAGCTGCTGAAAGACAAAGGCTACAACATTGCTCGGCGCACTGTGGCCAAGTACCGCGAGCAACTAAACATTCCGGTGGCGCGCTTGCGCAAGGAACTCTAAACCATGCTCAGGGCTACTTCGCACCTCGCCAGCTACTTGTTTCTGCCGCTGTTTATGCCTTTGCTGGCGTTGTACGTGGTGGTGAAGGTTGACCCCTTTTTGGGTTATTTTCTGGCACCGTCGCAGGCCCGGATTCTCTTTATAGTGGTATTGCTGAGTACGGTGGTTTTTCCACTGATTAACCTGTTTATCCTCAGAAAGTCGGGCATCATTACCAGCTATGGGTTGGTGCACCGGCACGAGCGACTGGCTCCTGCGGTGAGCACTGCAGTGTACTTTGCGCTCGGGTATTTTTTGATTCGCAAAGGGGCACTGCCTACGGTGATTTATTCGCTGTACCTGGGGGCGATGGTGTCGGTGGTGATGGCGCTCGTCGTAACCCTGAAGTGGAAAATTTCCATGCATGCCATTGGCGTGGGCGGGGTGCTGGGCGGTTTGGTAGGCGTGTTTGTCCTGCACGACTTTGTTCATTTTCCGGCCATGATTGCGCTGATTTTGGCCGGAGGCTGGGTGATGACGGCTCGACTGGCCTTGAAAGTGCACACTCCCGCGCAGGTGTATATCGGCTATGCCACAGGTTTTGCCATTACATGGATAAGCGTGGTGAATGGGTGGAACATATAACCGTGTGTAATCAGGCACAGACTCATTCCGGAGCCCTTTTCTGCCTTTTTGAGGGACCCCATGGCAGGAACCAATCGGGTATAACTTACAATCTTCTCGTACATTTACCGTACTGACATGCAGACCAAAGCTTCACTTCAGGATTACCTGTTGCACCATGCGAAGATGCGGCCCGAGGCTGTAGAGCGGCTGTTGCAACACACCCAAACCCGCGAATGCGAAAAAGGAGAAATCCTCATGCACGTGGGGCAGGTGTGCCGGCAAACATTTTTCGTTGAAACAGGCTTGTTGCGTCTGTTCTCTACCGACAGCAAAGGCCGTGAGCACGTGCTGCAGTTTGCTCCGGAAAACGGATGGATTACCGACCGAAGCAGCTTGTATTTCAATGAACCCTCAGGTTACCAGATTGACGCCATTGTGGTTACACGTGTGCGTGTGCTGGAAGAATCATTTTTCGGAAAAGCCCGCGAGCTCAGCCCCGTTTTCAGGCGTTTTAATGAACAACTGCTCCAGAACCACATCCGGCATCTGCAGCACCGCATCAACCTGCTGATTGGTGCCGACGCCGAAACCCGTTACATGGATTTTGTACAGCGCTACCCCGATTTGATGCTTCGGGTGCCACAGTGGATGATTGCCTCCTACCTGGGCATCACGCCCGAAAGCCTCAGTCGGGTGCGCCGCGACCTGGCCGAAAAGAATTTCAAAAAGTAATGCCCCAAAACCGAACTTACCATAGGTCAATGTGGGAGAAAAGGGCTTGAAATACCTTTGTATCACAATTCTAAAAACGACCCCTTATGGCAACAAGAAACATTGAAGCGGTGGTTACACCACGTCCGCCCCACTACGTAGGCGACGGATTCAGGGTGCACAACTTTATTCCCTCCGATCAGCGACTCAATATGATTCGCATGGATCCCTTTATCATGCTCGATTACAACGCCCGATTTTACTTTCCGCCCAGCGAGAAGCCACGTGGCGTAGGTGTTCACCCGCATCGCGGTTTTGAAACCGTTACCATTGCCTACGCGGGCAAAGTGGCACACCACGACAGCAGCGGCGGGGGAGGAGTAATAGGAGAGGGCGATGTTCAGTGGATGACCGCCGCATCGGGCGTGCTCCACAAAGAGTACCACGAAGAGCAGTTCAGTAAAGAGGGTGGCGATTTTCAAATGGTGCAACTGTGGGTTAATCTGCCCGCCAAACACAAAATGGACCCTCCCGGATACCAGGGCATCAAAGCATCGGACATGGGCCGACATATCCTTCCTGACGGTGCCGGTGAAGTTGAAGTTATTGCAGGTAATTTTCGCGGCACAGCCGGTCCGGCCCTTACCTTTTCGCCCCTGCACCTGCAACACGCCCGGTTGAATGCCGGGGGTGAAGTGGAGTTTGAGTTTCCCGCACAGTACAACACGGCCTTGCTGGTGGTTGAAGGCAGCGTTCAGGTAAACGACCGCGACGTTGCAGTGAGTCAGTTCGCGCTGATGGCTAACAATGGCGAGCGTTTCTCAATTCGCGCCACTGAAAAATCTGTGGTGCTTGTGCTGAGTGGAGAACCCTTGAGAGAGCCCATCGCCGCGCATGGTCCTTTCGTGATGAACTCTCGCGAAGAGCTGATTCAGGCATTTGAAGATTTCAATACCGGTAAGTTCGGGTATCTGGAGGATTGATTATCAATTAGCACAGGCGCAAAGGGAGCCAGGAGTACTTGCTGAAAAAGCACGTTTCCGCTGTCTTTGCGCCTTTTTTATGCTGCCCAACCTTCTTTGCAAGTAAGTCCGATGCGTCTCCTTAGAAGCGATAAATACGCACCCCCTCAAAATCACCAATCTGATGCTCGAGAAAAGGTTGCAGGTAGGGCGCGTTGAGCAGGTTATCGTCAATGATGATAAGATGTGTGGCGCCCCGCAGTTTCAAGTGCTCGATGTCTTCTGCTGTCTGAAAAAGCTCTCTGCCCGTCCAACCTTTGCGATTCAAGAGGTACAAGGTAATGTTAAACGATTCATCGGGCAGCACCACCACACGTGCGCTTTGGTCAACACCCAGTTCATTCAGGTACGATTCCATCCGTGTTAAACGGTTGAAGTTTGTTTCTCGCTCCCAGTTAAAAAAGTCTCTGATTTCAAGAAATGGCTTGTTGGTAATCAGCACCCTGCTCCAGTTCTTGTAATCGGATTGGAGATGTACCACGGCCATGCAGTACAACATATTGAATGCAAGAAACCCGATGGCAACGTAGCGCACTGGCTTTTGCAGCAACACTTTTGAGTGGTGTTCACGAAGGTGAAACAGGGCAGGTAAAAGAATGGCGGGCACCAGTATGAGCAGGGCGATGTAATAGTAGTCGTGGTGGCTCATCAGGGGTAACCACAAAAAGAAGTAGAGGGCTCCGCCAAAAGGTATCACTGTGGTGCTGAAGCGCGCCAGCCATGAAAGTTGTTGAAAGCGCGCCAGGTTGTAAATGAGAGTGAGCAAAAGGAGGGTGAGCACCGAAACATGATAAATAGACGAATAGGTGTACATCTCGAACATTTCGCCAAAGCGCTGCATCTCTTCGGTAGTGCCTTTCCAGAATGGATGAATGCTGTTGAAAGTGTATTTGAAATCTGATTGAACATTGTACAAGTGGGCGTAATAGTACCATGCAAAAATGAGCACCGGTACCCACATCAAAACGGCAGCCTCTCTGAGCGGGCGAGCGAAGAGTTTTTTGTTACCAAGCGCTTTGATGCCCAGTGCTTCCATGCAGAAAACAAAAACCAGGAACACAAAAGCTATTAGGCTCGACACCTTTAACAAGCCCGCCAGGGCAAAGAGCACCATGCTTCCTGCCAACCATCCGAAATGCCCATTTTGGTGATACCTCAGAAGCGCGTACAAAGCCATCAGTACAAATGAAAAGGCTGGCACATCGCTAAGAAAACTCACTCCGTAGTACACGTAAATGGGTGAGGTGAGGAGCAGAAAGCTCATCCACGCCGGCCGAATTTGCCGCCAAAAACCAAGCTTAGTGAGCGATAAAACGACCAGATTCCAGCCAAAAAAATCAACAGGTAAAATAGCCTGAAGCTGAGGTAAGATTTGCCAAACACCTTCCAGAACCCCGCCACCGCATAGTACAAAACCGGAAATTCGCCAGCTGACTTGCCCGAGGTGTATTGATGCCCGAGTTGGATGTGCATTTCTGGCTCCAGAAAAGAATTGCCGGTGTAGTAGTGGTGCGTGAGGGACAAACAATCGGCCTGACGCCACATGTGCGTGCGCATCATTCCTTCGCCCAACAGGGGTGTAAGGTAAACGAGTAAAACCAGAATCATCCCACCCAACACAAGTTTGTCAGCACTCAACGACCTGATGATTAAGCGCATGCGATGAATGAAGCCAGTGCGCGTTTGCAATGCGTGCGGTTTTGATTTGCTTTTCAAAGCCTTCATGGGGTGATGTTGCTTTATACGGGCATCAATATTACGGGGTATTTGGGTTGAATTGAAAGAACAGAAGTACTTTTTCGGGGGCGAATATCATACGCATGCCACCCCACTACAGATTTCCTACCTTTGCAACTTCCGGCCAGATAGTTGGCCGGGCAAGTGATTTGCCCCATGAATATAGACGACAACACCATTGATCACCTCGCTAAACTCTCACGCCTTGCGTTTACGCAAGAGCAAAAAGAGCAGATTAAGAGTGATTTGCAAAATATTCTGAATCTTGTGGACAAACTTGGTGAGCTGAATACCGAGGGCGTAGAGCCGCTCATCCACATGACCGAACATGTGAATGTGTTGCGCGACGATGTCGTAAAGGAGAGCATCACCCGCGAGGAAGCCCTTCGCAACGCTCCCAAAAAAGACTCCGATTATTTTAAGGTGCCCAAAGTAATTGCACAACCTTCACAAAGTCAATGAGCCATGGCCTCCATACGTCAGGAAAAAATAGCCAGTTTGATTCAGCGCGAAATGGCGCAGATTATCCAACGCGAGTCGGCACATTTTGGGCCGGGGGTGATGGCATCGGTTACTGTGGTGCGCGTATCGCCCGACATGGGTTACGCAAAGATTTACATCAGTCTGTTTGGCGCCAAAAACCCCGACGAGCTGATAGAACAGGCCAACCGCGACAAAGGTTTCTACCGTAAATTGTTGGGCGATGGAGTGGGAAAAGTGCTGCGCAAAGTGCCCGATTTGCGTTTTTTTCTGGATGACTCACTGGATTACTCCGAGCAGATTGACGAATTGCTGCAATAGGCACAGCGGGTGAATTTTCCGTTTTACATAGCCCGTCGCTACCTCTTTTCCAAAAAGTCGCACAACATCATCAACGTTATTTCCGCTATCTCACTTTCGGTGGTGGCAGTGGTAACCATGGCCATGATTATCGTGCTCTCGGCCATGAACGGCATTGAGGGCTTGGTAAAGAACCTCTACAGTATTTTTGAGCCGGATATTACCATTACCCCTGCACGGGGCAAAACCTTTGAGGTGGGTGCAGCCGATACAGTGGCCCTGGCAAATGTGCCGGGCGTGCGCTATGTGTTGCCCGTGATAGAGGAAAACGTGCTCATTGAATACGGCGGTGCGCAGCGCATTGCAACACTCAAAGGAGTACACGACAACTACGCCGACTTTACCCGCCTCGATTCGGTGCTGGTAGATGGCTCCTTTATGCTGCACGACCGCGGACTCTATTTCGCCATGGTGGGCTACGGGTTAAAGTACGAATTGGGCATGAACCTTTATCAGGCTTCCATGCGCCCGCTCAAGGTGTTTGCACCCATTCGAGGCAGGCGCATCAGCCAGAGCCAGGAACGGGCATTTAACCGCAAAGACATGATGATTGGTGGTATTTTTAGTATCAGTCCGGATTTTGATAACCGCTATGTGCTGGCCTCCATGGACTTTACCGCTGATCTGTTCGGATACCAAAACGAGCGAACGGCGCTGGAGATTGGGTTGCAGCCGGGCGTGGATGCCCGTCGCATGCAGCGCACCTTGAGTGAGGCGGTGGGCGAGGATTTTGTGGTGAAAACACGAATGCAAAAGAACGAGCTGATTTTTCAAACCAACCAGAGCGAAAAGTGGATCACATTCTTCATTCTGTCCTTTATTCTGCTGATCGCCTCGTTCAACATCATCGCATCGCTCACCATGCTCATCATCGACAAGAAGAAAGACACCTTTGTGCTCAGCAGCATGGGGGCATCGCGCGCGGCCATCCGCCGCATCTTTTTCTTCGAAGGGGTGCTGATCAATGCCATTGGCGCCGGGCTGGGGCTGGGGCTGGGCTACCTCTTTTGCGTGTTGCACCTGCAATTTGGTTTGATTCCGCTCGAAGGGGGAATCGTACCCTATTATCCCATGGAGATGCTTCCCGGTGATTTCTTTGCTGTGTTTGGTGTGGTGATGCTGGTGGGGGGAATAACCAGTTCGGTGCCTATCTACTACTTTACCAGAACCATGCAAGCGTCGTGATGGGGTGTTTTTACCTGCCGCCGGGTATTTCGAAATAGAAGCTACGTAGAACAGGCGATGAACAGCACGAAAAAATCGCGATTCGCCACACTCATATTTTGGCGGTTATCAAAAATAGTTCTACCTTCGCAGCCCGATTTTAGGAAGGAGTAGTTTTTAACAAAGCATTGTTGACGTGAACACCTTAAGTTACAAGACCATTTCGGCCAACCGCAACACCGTAAAGAAAGAGTGGGTGTTGGTAGATGCCGAGAACCAGACGCTGGGTCGTTTGGCCAGTAAAGTTGCCAAAATCATTCGTGGCAAAAACAAGCCCGATTACACCCCGCACGTAGATTGCGGAGACAATGTAATTGTGGTAAACGCCGAAAAGGTAAAACTGAGCGGCAACAAGATGCAGGACAAAGTGTACCTCCGTCACACGGGTTATCCCGGTGGCCAGCGCGAGCTCACGGCCCAGCAACTGCTCAACCGCAAGCCCATCGCCTTGGTTGAAACAGCCGTTCGCGGTATGCTTCCCAAGAACAAATTGGGCAGCAAGCTCTACACCAATCTTCATGTGTTTGAGGGCCCCTCGCACAACCACGAGGCACAAAAGCCCCGCACCATCAACCTCGACGATATTAAATAAGGAACAGCGATATGGATATCAATAACACAACCGGTCGCCGAAAAAATGCCGTAGCGCGTGTGTACCTCAAGGAAGGTAACGGAAAGATCACCGTAAACAAGCGCGACGTGTCGGAGTATTTCAACACCATGATTTTGCGCTATCGCGTGAACCAGCCCTTCATCCTTACCGAAACCGAAGGCAAGTTCGATGTGAACGTAAACGTACACGGTGGTGGTTTTACAGGTCAGGCGGAAGCTATTCGATTGGGAATCTCACGTGCTCTCGTTGAGCGCGACCCCGAATTCCGCCCGATGCTTAAAGTTGAAAGCCTCCTGACCCGTGACCCTCGTATGGTGGAGCGCAAGAAATTCGGTCAGAAGAAAGCCCGTAAGAAGTTCCAGTTCAGCAAGCGTTAATCCGGCTTCGGATTATCGTTGGTTTAGCATCCAAACCATCAGGACTGCGCATGCACTACCTGCTGGTTGACTTTCAGAGAACGTAAACCTAAATTAAACAAACATAATGTCACGTACCAATTTTCAAGAGCTTCTGGAAGCCGGAGTGCACTTCGGTCACCTCAAGCGCAAGTGGAACCCTAGCATGGCTCCCTATATTTTCGGAGAGAAAAAGGGAATCCATGTAATAGACCTTAACAAAACCGTACACAAAGTAGAAGAAGCTGCTGCCGCGATGAAGCAAATTGCCAAGTCCGGACGCAAAATTCTTTTTGTGGCCACCAAAAAGCAGGCTAAAGACCTCGTTGCCGAGCGCGTAAAGGCCATCGGAATGCCCTACGTAACCGAGCGCTGGTCGGGTGGTATGCTTACCAACTTTGGAACCATCCGCCGGGCGGTGAAAAAGATGAGCACCATCGATAAAATGCAGACAGACGGTACATTCGAGAATATTTCCAAGCGCGAGAAACTTCAGATCCTTCGCCAGCGCGAGAAACTCGAAAAGAACCTCGGAAGCATTGCCGATATGAACCGCATTCCCGCGGCTATTTTCATCGTGGACATCAACAAAGAGCATATTGCCCTTGAAGAAGCAAAAAAGCTCAACATTACCACCTTTGCAATGGTTGATACCAATGCAGATCCTAATATGGTTGATTTCCCTATTCCTGCCAACGACGACGCTACCAAGTCAATTGCGCTGGTGCTTGATATCATGATCAAGGCTGTTCAGGAAGGAATGGGTGAGCGCAAGAACGACCGCGATAAGAAAGAAGAAGCTCCTGCCACCGAAGCTGCAGAAGCCGACAAGCAATAACACGCAAAAAATTCAGGAAGCATGAATATTACTGCTGCAGATGTAAATAAACTGCGCAAGCAAACCGGCGCAGGTATGATGGATTGCAAAAAAGCATTGGTTGAGGCCAATGGCGACTTTGAAGCTGCTGTGGACATCCTCCGCAAGCAAGGTCAGAAAGTGGCTGCCAAACGCAGCGACCGCGATGCCGCCGAAGGTCTTGTAATAGCCAAAACTACTGCCGACGGCACCAAAGGTGTAATGGTGGTAGTAAACTGCGAAACCGACTTTGTAGCCAAAAACGAAGATTTCGGAAAATTCGCCAACCAGATTCTAGACGTGGCCATGGAGCACAGCCCAGCTGATATAGAAGCTCTAAAGGCCTTGCCCTTTGCCGGAAACGGTATCACCATCGGTGAGAAAATCATTGAGCAAACGGGTGTAATCGGAGAGAAAATTGACCTGAGTGGCTACGAGCAAATCAACGCCGCCATGGTTTACGCCTACAACCACCCCGGAAACAAACTGGCTTCGATGGTTGGTTTGAGCAAAGGTGGCGACTTCCAGGAAGCAGCCAAGGACGTGGCCATGCAGATTGCTGCCATGGATCCCGTTGCAGTGAGCAAAGAGGAAGTTCCCCAGGAAACCATTGACCGGGAAATTGAGGTGGGCAAGGAGCAAGCCATTCAGGAAGGTAAGCCGGCCGACATGGCTGAGAAAATTGCCATGGGTCGCCTCAACAAGTTCTTTAAAGAGAACACCCTCCTCAGCCAGGAATACATCAAAGACAACAAGAAAACCATTGAGCAATACCTCAAAGGCTTCGACGCTGAACTTACCGTCACAAGCTTCAAAAGGATAGCGCTCAGCGTTTAATCATTTCACAAAAAAGAGAGAATCACGGTTCTCTCTTTTTTTTGCTATCATTGGCAGCATTCATTTTAAAACCTACCGCAAAACACATCCCCCAATGAAATACCGACGCGTTCTGTTGAAGCTAAGTGGTGAAGCCCTGATGGGAAACCAGCAATTTGGCATCGATCACAACCGACTGATGCAGTACGCCTACGATATTAAAGCTGCTTGCGATCAGGGTGTGGAATTGGCGCTCGTAGTGGGAGGAGGAAATATTTTCCGCGGTGTGCAGGCCGTAGAAGGAGGCATGGAACGCACCCAGGGAGACTACATGGGAATGCTCGCCACCATGATCAACAGCATGGCACTGCAGTCAGCCCTCGAGTCTATTAATGTGCAAACGCGTTTGATGTCGGCCATTAAAATGGAGCAAATCGCGGAATCATTCATCCGCCGCCGTGCCATTCGCCACCTTCAAAAAGGCCGTGTGGTAATTTTTGGCGCCGGTACTGGTAACCCCTATTTCACAACCGACTCTGCCGCTTCACTGCGCGCCATCGAAATCAATGCAGATGTAATTCTGAAAGGAACCCGGGTGGATGGGATCTACTCGGCAGACCCCGAAAAAGATGCCTCAGCGGTAAAATACGATACCGTTACCTTCGATGAGGTGTACTCTAAAGGTTTGAACGTGATGGACCTCACCGCATTTACCCTTTGCAACGAAAACAAACTGCCCATCATCGTATTCGATATGAATGCTCCCGGAAATTTATCAAGGGTAATCACAGGTGAGCACGTTGGAACATTGGTAGAATTTTAATTTTGTAGCCATGAACGAAGAACTCGACCTTATTTTCGACACCACGCGTGAGGCCATGCAGAAAGCCATTGACCACCTCACTACAGAGTTGCAGAAGATCCGCGCCGGAAAGGCCAACCCTTCTATGCTCGACAGTGTATCGGTTGATTATTATGGAGCCACCACGCCGCTAAGTCAGGTGGCCAACATCAATACCCCGGACCCCAAAACCATTACGATACAGCCCTGGGAAAAAAGCATGCTCGATACCATTTCGAACGCCATACTCACTGCCAATCTGGGATTTGCTCCACAAAACAATGGAGAGATATTGATTATCAGTTTGCCACCAGTTACAGAAGAACGCCGCCGCGAATTGGTGAAAAAAGCGCGCGCCGAAGCTGAGCACGCCAAAGTGAGTATCCGCACGGCGCGTAAAGAGGCGAACGACGAAGTCAAGAAACTGCAAAAAGATGGCCTGTCAGAAGATGCGGTTCGTGGGGCAGAAGATGAAGTGCAGGAAATGACCAACTCTTTTTCCAACCGCTGCGACAGCATCGTAGACCGCAAGGAAGAGGATATCATGAAGGTGTAGCCCAATACGAATGGATTGGCAGATTGTATTGTTTGCAGCTTGAGACGAGAGCTCCTGAGAGTAATTTAGGGGATTTGTTCATCTGCCTCACACAATGAAAATGTTCACCCCAGTGAATAAAAAGCTTTAAAAACCTTACCCCAGTGAATAAAAAAGGGTCAAAAAAGGTTCGCGCGGGTGAGTAAAACGTAGCGTTTACGCCTCTGACCACACCTTGGTGCCTTCGGTGCAATTGGTACAGATGTCAATTTCCGAGCGCGAGCGAAGCAGCTTTTGGCGAAAGTTTCGGTACACGGGGCCGCGCCAAACTTCTTTCATGGGGGTATTTTTCAAATCGCCCATGCGGTGCTTGGCGTCTTTATCGAAACAGCAGGGCACCACCAGCCCGTCCCAGGTCACTACGCAGCCCTGCCACATACGCCAGCACTGGTTGAGCAATTGATTTTTGATTCGGTATTTGCCGTTTTTGCCCTTGCGGTAGCGCGAGTATTTTTCATTGCTGGGAATAAGTGAATTTCCGTTTTCGTAATCGTACACCTGGGCGGTTTTGAACACCACCTGGTCCACCCCAAGCTCTTCGCCTAGTTTCAGCACATCGTCTATCTGGTGCTCATTGGGCCTCACCACCAGAAATTGAAACACGACCAGTGGTTTGGAGGCATTGAGTTTCTTTCTCCACTTCAGAATGTTACGGGTGCCCTCCAATACTTTGTTGAGTTTGCCGTGAACACGATACGACTCATACACCTCCTGCGTAACGCCGTCAATCGATATGATGAGCCTGTCCAACCCCGACTCTATCGTTTTCTTCGCCATTTCATCGTTCAGAAAATGCGCGTTGGTGGACGTAGCAGTGTAGATGTTTCGCTCCGAGGCGTACTTCACCATGTCGAGAAACTTCGGGTTGATGTACGGCTCACCCTGAAAATAAAAGGTGAGGTATGAGAGGTGACCCTTGCTTTCGTTGATTACTTTTTCGAAAAACGGCTGCTTGAGGTTTCCCGTATCGCGACTAAATTGGCGCAGTCCGCTTGGGCACTCGGGGCAGCCGAGGTTGCAGGCAGTGGTAGGCTCAATAGACATGCTCATGGGTAAGCCCCAGAGAAAAGGTTTGCCCGTATAGCGCGAAAGATGGTAGCTCACGAATAGTTTGGCGGCATTCCATGCCCGCGAGGGCGTTGTTTTGCGCAGAATATTCCAGGTATCGGAGCGAATGGCGGCCATGTGGAGCCAAAGTTACGGCTATTGCTCCTGAAATGCACTTCCCGAACCAGATGCTTTGGTATCGTCTGATTTGATATGCAGATCGCGCTGTGGATAGGGAATGCCTATTCCGGCCTCCCGGAAGCGTTTATCAATTTCAAATCGCAAATCGCTTTTTACAATTTCGATATTCCAGGTCTGGATGGCCCAGAAAAACAACTCGAACTCGATGGCGTATTCTCCAAAGTTGGCAAAACGCACAATAACAGGTCTGATATTGCTTACCTCCGGGTGGCGCGTAGCCACGTCCTGCAGAATGTTTTTAACCATCATCGTGTCGCTTCCATAGGCAACCCGGGTTTCAACTTTAAACCTCGTAAGTTGACTACTGTGACTCCAGTTCGTAAGGTTATCGCGCGTAAGGGTTGAATTGGGGATGATGATAAAGTTACCGTCGCGGGTAACGACCTTCGATGTGCGAACATCAATACGTTCAACCCTGGCCACCAGTCCGTTGATTTCAATCACATCGCCCACTTTAAACGTGCCTTCAAACAGCAGAATAAACCCCGAAACAACATCGGCAAAGAGGTATTGCAGACCGATACCTACACCCACCAACAGGGCGGCCGAGGCCAGCACCAGCGATGATAAGTCAGCGCCGATAGACTCCACCGCCACGATAAATGCCACCGTGTAGATGAAGTAGGTACTCAGTTTAAAAATGGTGAATTCCTTGCCTTTGTCTATCCAATCGCGCTGTAGCAGGTTCTTCTTAATGACAATGCGAACCATGCGCGCGATGAAACCGGCAACCACAAAAATGGCCACGATGATAAAGATGTTCCCTACAGAGAACTTGAATCGCGTTTCGCGGCTTTCAAAAAAGGTAAAGCTCATAAAGGCTTCTACCAATTCCCACAACCCCAGTCCGGCAAAGCTGAAGAATGCTGCGAGGATGATCAGCGTATAGGTGCCGTACTTGCGCATAAACCCGGCGCGCTCGTCGTCTATCCAGTCGTTGCGCCGGAAGAGATTGGTGACAAAACGCCGGTAAAAAATCACAGCCTTTCGCGTCAGAAAGATAATCAGCGCGATGAGAATCAGCTTGAGCAGCGTGAAGTCGAAATCACCGGCTGTGAAAAGTGGGTAGGTAAATATGTCTTTTAACCAGTTCATTACAGAATGGTACTGCCAGAAAACTCGGCGAGTTTCATTTTTACCGTATCGAGGCGTTTTTTGCGCTCAAGCAGTTGCATAATGTCGGTTTCGGGGGTGGCGTTTTTCATTTCCTCCTCGGTTTTGGTAATAAGCTGCATTACGCGCCTCAGTTTAAAGGTGTAAATACCGTCCATCACGGAATGCATCAGCCGCTTGTCTTCGGTTGTGGTGTAAATATGAAAGCGCTCTTCCCACATGGCACTCAACTCATAGGGTTGTGAAACCAGGTCCACAGCCAATTGGCTGATGTGAGGATCTTCGTGGCGCATAAACCAGTCGTTGGAGGGCAATTCTTCGCGTTCGCGGAATTCGCAGTACTCATTGAAAATGCGTTGGTAGCGAAAGTTTTCAAATTGCAGGCCGTCGGTTTCGAGTTCACCGATAATCACATCGCACACAGGAAGGGTAACCTCTACTTTTTCAGCTTCTTCACCGCCCGGAAGTGGAACGTTGATTTCCTCGTTGCCATAGGTTAGTAAAAGTCGCATCAGCTCGCGTTCCTGCGGGGCGGTGCCGCTGGCCGGTGCAAGGGTTTGGCGCGGTGCTTTGGCCTCTGTCTCCGGAACCACATCTTCGCCCACTTGCAGTTTTTTGCGGGCATCCTTGCGGAGCAGTTTGTTCAGCTCGTTTTTGAGGGCGATTTCCTCAATATCGAGCCGTGTACTGCATGCCTGAATGTACACCGACCGCGTAATGTGGTCGGGGATAAGCGCTATGCTCTGCACAATATCTTTTACCGCAGCTGCTTTTCGCAAGGGGTCATTCACCGCGTCCTGCATCAGCACCCCAGCTTTGAACACCACAAAATCCTGCGATTGGTGCTCGAAGTACTGCTTAATTTCCGTGTAGCTGCGCTCGCGCGAGAAAGAATCAGGGTCATGGCCGTCGGGCAGCAGCAGTACTTTTACATTCATTCCTTCGGCAAGGATGAGGTCAATACCGCGGAAAGAGGCTTTGATACCGGCCGAATCTCCGTCGAAAAGTATCGTAACGTTTGGCGTGTAGCGCCGGATTAGCCGCACCTGATCGGGGGTGAGTGCTGTGCCGGAAGAGGCCACCACATTGGTAATTCCAGCCTGGTTTAAGGCCGTTACATCGGTGTAGCCTTCCACCAGGTAACAATTGTCGGCTTTGGCTATTTCCGCACGCGCCTGAAAGATGCCGTAAAGCACCTTGCTTTTGTGGTAAATCTCGCTTTCGGGCGAGTTAAAGTACTTGGCAACTTTGCTGTCGCGCTGCATGGTACGCGCACCGAAACCCAGCACACGACCGCTGATACTCTGAATCGGGAAAATGATACGTCCCTTGAAAAAATCGAAAGGTTGGTCGTTTCGCTGCCGGGTCAGTCCCAGTTTTTCGAGGTACTCCAGCCGGTAGCCTTTGGCAAGCGCGGCCTTGCTGAATGCATCGCCTGCGGAAGGGCAGTAACCGAGGTTGAATTTCTCGATGGTTTTGCCGTCGAACCCTCTCTCCTTGAGGTAGCTGAGGCCAATGCTTTTGCCTTCGTCGGTGTGGTGAAGCTGGTCCGTGAAAAACTCCTGGGCAAAGGTGTTAATCAGCATCAGGCTCTCGCGCTCGTTGGCGGCAGCCTGATCCTCTGCGCTCATTTCCTCGGCTTCGGGAATTTCAATGCCATACTTTTTGGCGAGATAGCGCAATGCCTCGGGAAAGCTGAGGCTTTCATGCTCCATCAGGAAGGTTACCGCGTTGCCGCCCTTGCCCGAGCTGAAATCTTTCCAGATGTTTTTGGAAGGAGATACCACAAACGAGGGCGTGCGCTCATTGTTGAACGGACTAAGGCCTTTGTAATTGGCCCCGGTTTTTTTTAATGATACAAATTCACCGATAACCTCCTCAACACGAGCGGCATCAAAAATTCGGTCAACAATTTCGCGTGGAATCAAGAGGGTGCACTTTGTTGCCCGAAGGTAATCAAATTTGCTTGCTTACTTCGGGCCTGCTGAAAAAATCAGACGTGCGTTTGCTCTTTGTTAGCGCGTTTGCAACCCAAGTTAAGGTTTGGGTATTTGAAGGATGGATTTAAAGCAGCTCGTGCCGGCTTACTTCTCTTTTTTGTCTTGAAGTTTGGGAGTGAGATCTTCGTTTTTCTCGAGGTAGCCTTCTTCGTTGTAAAACTGCCAGATTCCCGTTTTGTAGTCGTTGTAGTATTGACCCGAGTAGCGCATAATTCCGCTCTCGTAATACGAGCGTGTGGTGCCGTCTTTAATGCCGTTGCGAAAGGTGGTTTCGCTCCATTTGAGGCCGTTTTGATAATAGGAGGTCCACATTCCGTGTCGTTCGCCGTTTACGAGTCGGCCCTCCAGTTGCAGGCTGCCGTCTTCGTAGTATTCGCGGTGCATTTGCCCCTCTTCTTTGCTTTTTTCCGGCGCTTTTCCGGCGGCGGTTCGGGGTTCTGGACTTGCTTTTTCTTCAGGGGAGTTGGCAGGGCTGCATGCTGTGGTCAACAGCAATAACAACACATACAAGATGCTTCGCTTCATGTTACTTTACTGTTTTCTTTCAATGGAGAATGCTACAAGTGATTCGAGCGCTGAACGCGCGGGCGAAGGTTCAAAGGTATGCAATATCTCTAACGCCTGGTCTTTGTAGCGGTGCATGGCTTCAACGGCTCGTTTGATTCCATCGGTCTGCTGTACGTAGTTCACCACTTCTTTCACTTTTTCGGGATTCTGGTGGTGGTGACGTACGGTTTTCACGAGCCAGCGTCGGTCTTTTTTGGGTGCCGTGCTGATGGCGTGAATGAGTGGCAGGGTTATTTTGCGCTCTTTGATATCAATGCCGGTGGGTTTTCCGATGCCGCTGCCGTCGCCGTAATCAAACAAGTCGTCTTTAATTTGAAAAGCAATTCCCACCGCGCTTCCAAACTGCCGGAGTTGTTCCGTTTGCTCGTTTGAGGCTTTGGCAGAAATCGCTCCGGCCTGACAGCAGGCTGCAATCAGCGTGGCCGTTTTATAGTCAATGATGCGGAAATAGGTGGCTTCGTCAATATCCATTTTCCGCGCTTTTTCCATCTGAAGCAGCTCACCTTCGCTCATTTTCTGTACCGCTTCCGATACCACCTGCAGCAGGGCAAACTCTTTGTGTTGAGTAGCCAGTTGCAGTCCGCGGCTCAATAGGTAATCGCCTACCAAAACGGCAATTTTGTTTTTCCAGAGGGCATTGAGCGAGAAAAATCCGCGACGCAGATTGGAGTCGTCCACCACATCATCATGCACCAGCGTGGCTGTATGCAGCAGTTCAATGAGTGCGGCCGCGCGATAGGTAGAGTCGTTGGTTTCTCCAAACAATCTAGCCGTAAGGAATACAAACATGGGCCTGATTTGCTTGCCTTTTCGCTTTACGATGTAGTGAATCACATTGTTGAGCAGGGGTACATCCGTTTTGAGCGAGGCGCGAAATCGCTGTTCAAATTCGCCCAGTTCCTTTTGGATGGGCTCTTTTATGTGTTTGATGTCCTTCAATTCTCCGGGTAGAAAATCTCGCCAAATTTATCCTTTCCGCTGCTTTCACCATAAATGATTTGACGGGCGTTTTGGTGCTCCGAGCTAAAATCGGGCCTCAGAATGGCGTCAAAGTCACCACTGCTAAAGAGGGCTTCTGTGGTCATTTTTCCTTTGCGGTCTATAGTAGCAATAACCGCAGCGGCACGAGTGTAGTTGCTCAGTGTTCGCACCTGCCCGGGTTGCCGCACCATGTTGGCGTTCGCCGGATGGTCGTTGAACACGATGTATGTTTTGTCGGCGTACTGATTTACAGCAATGGAGCCGTACAAACTTGGGTCGTTGGCCGAAATCTGTGATTTTGGAAGCACGCGCGCCCATTCCAGCAAGCCCTCGGGTGAAAGGCTTGTGACAAGAACATCGTCGTAGTGGTAGTTGTAAGTAATGAGCCGCTGCCCTGTGTATGGGTCAAAGAATGATGAGGTTGTAACGTAGTCTTTTTCGGCAATAAGTACAATGCTTTCATCCGGTCGAACGAGCATATGCTTCATCTCAAATGAGGCCAATCCACCGTAAAGAAGCTCGTCGTTGGATGTAACCGCAATCATCACGTCGCGCGGCAGGGGTTCAAAGCCGTGGTTTACCACATCACCTGAACGTATGTTGAATCTCACCAGAAAAGTACCGGCGATATTTCCCTGCGATGAGCCTGAATAGAAGCCCGCGGCTACAAGCGTTGAGTCGTTGGTGAGCGAGAAGCGGGCAGAGTGAATCCACTTGCTGTCCAGGTTGATTTCAAATTCGGTGAGCCTGCGGTCTAAATGGCTGTACTGTATGAGGGTGTATTTCTTGTTGGCACCGGCTTCCGCACCGCGCATAGCACCCCTCCCGTGGTGGCGGCAAACCATGTACACGTTTTGCTGATTATCGGCAATAGCCGTTACCACCTCAAAATCTTCGTCGGGATATGGCATGCGAAACATTCTTTGCCACAATGGGTTGAGTGAGGCGTCGAAGAGTTTCACCGAGAAGCTGGTATTCTGATAACGCCTGAAAGGCGTGTTGTGAAAAGCCATCAAATAGCTGCTGTCTGGCGAGAGGCGAAAGGCAAAATGACCTGCGTTTTTGTGATTGGTTACGTCTTCAATCTTATCTACCGGAACCATGGCTTTGATATAATTGCCCTGTTTGTCGAGCAATGAAGCAAAGGCTAGGTGCTGGTTGTTTTCCAGATCCAGAAACGAGGTGAAAAGCAGAAAGTGATGGTTGAGAAGAAAAACTCGCTCGAACTGAGTGGCCCTTTTTCCCAATACAGGCAGGTCAATGTGGAGGGTTTGTTGGCGATTATAGTCGTTTAAACTGTAGGCGTCAATGCGAATGTAGCTGTCGTGATGGCGGTTGAGGCGGTACACGTAAAACCCGCTTGTGTCGCGGCCAATCAGCCCGGAGGCTTTGATCTTGGCAGCGTCTTTATCCTCGCCCCATTTTACTTCTACGCGCTGCGCTATAAGATTGCCGAAGATTATCAGGCAGAAGAATGGAACAGACAGAATGATTCGCACGGTCATGAGAAATACAACTAAATTCGCGGAGCAAAGTTGATTTGCACACACGAAATTACCGATTATCATGCCAACGCGTTGTTTCACCGCTTTTTTTGTATTGCTCAGTTTTGTGCTGAGTGGGCAGGTGCCCG